>JBOGYU010000191.1:0-8382 GCA_050696935.1 Solirubrobacteraceae bacterium
TCGCCGAGCTGCGCAGCGGGCTGACGGCCGTCGAGGTCCGCGGCGACGGCCGCCTGCTCGGCGCCGCCGACCCCCGCCGGGACGGCGCCGCCGTCGGCGGCTAGAGCTACACCGGTACGACGCCGTGGCGCTTCCAGGGGCGCTCGACGCGCTTGCCCTGCGCCATCTCGAGCGCGCGCACGATCGTCGGGCGCGTCTCGCGCGGGTCGATCACGTCGTCGACCATGCCGTTGCGCGCGGCGACGTAGATGTCGATGAGCTTGCGGTACGCCTCGGTCATCGCCGCCTTCTCGTCGCCCTGCTTGCGGAAGAGGATCTCCGCCGCACCCTCCGGTCCCATCACCGAGATCTCCGCTGACGGCCAGGCGACGATCAGGTCGGGCTCGTAGGCGCGCCCGTTCATCACGTAGTAGCCGGCGCCGTAGGCCTTGCGGATGACCACCGTGACCTTCGGCACCGTCGCGTTCGCGACGGCGTGCAGCATCTTCGCACCGTGGCGGATGATCCCGGCCGCCTCGACCTTCGTCCCCACCATGAAGCCCGGGACGTCCATCAGGAACACGAGCGGGATCCCGAACGCGTTGCAGAGGTTCACGAAGCGGGCGGCCTTGTCGGCCGAGTCGTTGTCGAGGATCCCGCCGAGCTGGCGCGGCTGGTTGGCGACGATCCCGACCGGCCGCCCGCCCATCCGCGCCAGGCAGGTGATGATCGTGCGCGCCCACTGCGGCTTGAGGTCGAGCCACTCGCCGTGGTCGACGACGCGGCGGATCACGTCGTACATGTCGTACGGCTTGCGGTTCGTCTCCGGGAGCACGTCGAGCAGCTCGTCGTCCATGCGGTCGACCGGGTCCTCGCAGGGGACGACCGGCGGCGCCTGCTCGCAGTGAGAGGGGAAGAAGGACAGGTACTGGCGGATGCGGGCGATGCACTCCTCGTCGTCGGCCACCTCGAGGTCGCCGACGCCGCTGCGACGGCAGTGCACGCGCGAGCCGCCGAGCTCCTCCTGCGTGACGTCCTCCCCGATCGCGGCACGGACGAGGTGCGGGCCGGCGAGGGCCATCGAGCCGCGGCCCTTGACCATCGGCACGAAGTCCGCCAGCCCGGGGATGTACGCAGTGCCGGCGGCGCACGGCCCCATCAGGGCGGCGACCTGCGGCACGACGCCGCTCATCACGACCTCCTCGCGGAACAGGTGGCCGGAGCCGGCGAACAGCGAGCCGACGGCCTCCTGGATGCGCGCGCCCGCGCTGTCGAGCAGCCACACGAAGGGCATCCGCTTGGTGAGCGCCAGCTCGCGCAGGCGCGCCACCTTCATCTCGCCTGTGATCCCCATGGAGCCGGCCATGACGGTGAAGTCGTACGCGCAGACGGCGACCATCCGGCCGTCGACGTTCCCGTAGCCCGTGATCACGCCGTCGGCCGGCGCCTCCTTGCCCTCCAGCCCGCGCACGGAGTGGTGGATCCCGGCCTGGATGCCCAACTCCGTGAAGGTGCCCTCGTCCACGAGCAGGTCGAGCCGCTCGCGCGCGGTCAGCTTGCCCTGCTCGTGCTGGCGCGCGATCCGCTCCTCTCCCCCGCCCAGCCGCGCCTTCGCACGGCGCTCGTGCAGGTCTTCGACGAGGGGTCGCAGCATGGCGGCGGGAAGCCTATGCGAGCAGCCGGGCGTGGAGCGCACGCAGGCCCTCGCCGGGAGCCGTCCCCAGCTCGTCCCTGAGCCGCCGCCGCAGCGCCTCGTAGACCTGCAGCGCCTCGGCCCGGTTGCCGCGGGCGGCGAGCACCTCCATCAGGAGCCGGTGGCCGTCCTCCCGGTAGGGCGCCTCCTGCACCAGCAGCCGCGCCGCGCGCTCGGCGTCGGCCAGCTCGGTGCCGCCGATGCCCAGCCCGATCGCCGCCCAGCACGCGAGGGCCCGCAGCCGCACGTGCTCGAGGTGGCGGCGGCGCTCCCGCACCCACGGGACGTCGTCGTGGCCGACCAGGAACGGCCGGCGCGAGACGTTCAGGGCCACGTGGGCGGCCGGCCAGCCGTCGCGCCACACGCCGCGGCCGACCGCGGACCCCGCACGGTGGATCGCCTCGTCGGCGGCCTCCACGTCGATCCAGGCGTCGGGCGGGAGCGCGAGCCGCACGCCCCCGCGCCGCGGCACCAGTTCCTCGCCGAGCGCTGCCCGCAGCCTGGAGACCAGGACCCGCAGGCTTGCGTCCGGCGTCGCCGGCGGCTCGTCGGGCCACAGCGCGTCCACCAGCTCGTCGCGCCCGGCGTCACGGCCGCGGTGCAGGACGAGATGCGCGAGCAGGAGCGGGCCCTGCCGGCCGGGCAGCGCCGCGTCCACGCGCCGGCCGGCGACGCGGACGGCGAGCGAGCCGCAGAGCTGGATCCTGCAGGCGGCCAACGTCCGACCAACATATCCGCAACGCGGCCGGGACATGCTCGGCCGGTCCACTACCGAAGAGGGTGCGAGATGAGCATGGTGATCAAGTGCGAGTGCGGCTACGTCGTGCGCGGGGGCTCGGAGGACGAGCTGGTCGAGCGCGCGCAGCGCCACGTCGACGAGAGCCACCCCGAACTCAGGGGCCGCATCTCCCGCGAGGACTTCCTCGCCATGGCCGAGGAGGCGTGAACCGGGCACTACGGTTTCCCGCACCTCCGGCATGTGGCGACCCCGAGGGGCGATCCGCGGGGTGCCCCGGTGGTGGCGGGCGCGCCGCGCTGTGACGCTGCCCGCATGACTCAGAACCTGACCTTCATGAGCCGCCTGCTTCGCCGCGTCCGCCGATCGCGGCGAGCCCGCTGGGAGCCGTCCGCCCGCGTCGCGTTCGCGTAGCGGATGGACCCCACTACCGTGCGCGAGGCCATGGACGGCCCGGTCCACGCGGCGGGCGACGACGGCTACGACGCCGCGCGCCTGCCGTGGCAGCGCCGGATCGACCCGTACCCGGCGCTGATCGCCGAGGCCACGAGCGCGCAGGACGTGCACGCCGCGATCCGGTTCGCGCGCGAGCACGACCTCCCCGTCGCCGTCCAGGCCACCGGCCACGGCACCGTGGCGCCCGCCGACGACAGCCTGCTGCTGAAGACCGGCCGGATGAGCTCCGTCGAGGTGGACGCCGGCCGCCGGATCGCCCGCGTGAGCGCCGGCGCCCCGTGGAGCGACATCATCGCCGCCGCCGCCCCGCACGGCCTGGCGCCGCTGTCCGGCACGTCGTCCGCGGTCAGCGTCGCCGGCTACACGCTCGGCGGCGGGGCCGGATGGCTCTCGCGCGCCTACGGCTACGCCGCCGACAGCGTGCTGCGCGCCGAGGTCGTGACCGCCGCCGGGGAGCTGCTGACGGTCGGCCCCGACGAGCATCCCGACCTGTTCTGGGCGCTCCGCGGCGGCGGCGGCAACTTCGGCGTCGTCACCGCCGTCGAGTTCCGGCTCTACCCCGCCGCGCAGGTCTACGGCGGGATGGCGATGTTCGACGCCGCCCGCGCCGCCGGCGCCTTCGCCGTCTACCGCGAGTGGGCGCTCGAGGAGCCCGACGAGTCCAACACCGCGCTCGTCGTGATGACGGTGCCGCCGCTCCCCCAGCTCCCGGAGGCGATCCGCGGCCGGCGCGTGCTCGCCCTGCGCGCGCTCTACCTCGGCGGAGCCGAGGAGGCCGAGCGCGTGCTGGCGCCGCTGCTCGACGCCGCCGGACCGCCGCTCATGAACGGCCTGGCCGAGGCGAGCTTCGCCGAGGCGACGGCGATGGGCCCGCCGCCCCCGCCGACGCTCGCCGAGACGCGCATGGACCTGCTCCGGGAGGTCCCCGACGAGGTGATCGCCACGGCGGTCGAGGCGGACGGCCCGGTCTCGGCCGTCGAGCTCCGGCACTGGGGCGGCGCGATGGCGCGGCCGGCGGACGACGCCGGCCCGATCGGCCACCGCGACGTCCCGTTCTCCGTCATGGTCATGGCACAGGTCGAGGAGCGCGAGCAGCTCGCCGCCGCGCGCAGCGGCGTGGAGGGCGTGGCCGCCCGCCTGCGCGCCCACGCCACCGGCGGCTCGTTCCTGAACTTCCTCGCCGACCCGGCCGAGACCGCGACGGCCTACACACCGGAGGATTACCGGCGCCTCGCCGAGGTCAAGCGGGCCTACGACCCCGGCAACCTGTTCGGCGCCAACCACAACATCCCGCCCGCCTAACGTGAGCCGGTGACGGACTCCAGCATCCGCGCCACCAGCGGCGCGCGCTCCGGGTCCTCCAGCGCGGTGACCTCGAGCCCCACGAGGCGGCCGCCAAGGCCGGCGAGGAGGTCGCGGACCTCCTCGACCGCCAGTCCGCCGGGCACGGGGAACTGGGCGGGCAGCACCGACGGGTCGAGCACGTCGACGTCGAGGTGGACGTAGACCGGGCCCGATTCCGGCACGCCGGTCCCCACGCCGGCGCGCTCGACCTCCAGCCGCTCGCCCTGGTCGAGGTCGCGGACGCCGACGAACGACACCCACGCCGGGTCGAGCGTCTCCGGCCAGCCCGTGTCCCAGCGCCCGCAGGCGGCGGCGAGGCACATGCCGCCGAGGAAGCCGCTCGGGGTCGTCGCGGGCGTGTTGAAGTCCCCGTGCGCGTCCAGCCAGACGACGGTCACGCCGGGCACGAGCCGGGCGACCGCCGGCAGCGTGGCGATGCAGATCGAGCAGTCGGAGGCGGTGAGCAGCGGCAGCTCCCCCGCATCCAGCGCCGCCGACACCTCCGCGGCGGCGGCCTCGAGCACCGGCCCCGCGTCCGGCAGGTCCTCGTCCCAGCTCCGCGGCCGCCCGGGAGCGGCCTCGCCCACCACCCGGCCGCCGAGCAGCCGGGCCAGCGCTTCGGCGCTCGCGCCGCCGCCGTCGGTGCGGTCCGACGTCCGGCCGCGCAGGCAGGTGACCCTCACCGCCCGGTCCACACCGGCTCGCGCTTCTCGAAGAACGCCTTCACGCCCTCCTGGATGTCCTCGGTCGAGAACGCGATCGTGAGCTGGGAGTGCAGGAACTCGAGCGCGTCGGCCAGCGCCATGTCCTGCTGGCGGAACAGCGCGTCCTTCCCCAGCTGCATCAGCACCGGCGACTTGGCGGCGAGCCGGCGCGCCCAGTCGTCCACCGCCGCCTCGAACCCGTCCGCGGGCACGACCCGGTTGACGATCCCGATCCGCTCGGCCTCCTCGGCGCCGATCTGCTCGCCCAGCAGCAGCAGCTCGGTGGCCTTCTTGCGCGGGACGTTGCGGTACAGCAGCGCCAGCACCATGAACGGGAAGACGCCGACGTTGATCTCCGGCGTCCCGAACCGCGCCCCCTCGCGCGCGATCACCAGGTCGCAGGCGAGGGCCAGCCCGAGCGCCCCGGCGAGCACGTGGCCGTTGGCGGCGCAGATCGTCGGCTTGCCCAGCTCCCCGATCAGCCGGAACAGCCGCGGGAAGCGGTCGGTGGCGAAGTGCTTGTGCACGAGCGGCGCCTCGCTCGCGAACCCGGCGAGGTTGCCCCCGCTGGAGAACACCTTCTCATGCGTCGACGTCAGCACCACACAGCGCACGGCGGTGTCGTCGCGGGCCGCCGAGAAGGCGGCCAGCAGGTCGTCGAGCACCTCGTCCGAGAGCGCGTTGCGGGTGTCCGGCTGGTCGAGGGCGATGGTCGCGATGCCGCTCTCGGCGACCTCGTAGCGCATGGTGTCGGGCATGGGCGCCGGAACCTACCGCGTTGCACCGAAGCATCATGACAGCAAGCGAAGTGCTGCTAAGATGCTCACATGCGCACGACCGTCACGCTGGATCCCGACGTCGCCGTCAAGCTGCGCGCAGTGGCGCGCGAGCGCGACGTTCCCTTCAAGGTCGCGCTCAACGACGCCGTCCGTGCCGGGCTCGACGCGCGACGAGCGACGAGCCGCCCTTACCGCGTCCCCGCACGGGACATGGGCGTGCGGCCCGGAATCGACCTCGACCGGGCGATGCGCCTCGCCGGGGAGCTCGAGGACGCCGAGCTTCTGCGCAAGCTCGACTTGCGCAAGTGAGGCTGCCGGACGCGAACCTGCTGCTGTATGCCATGGACGAGTCGTCGGCACGGCACGAGGCAGCTCGGGCGTGGCTCGAGGACATCCTCTCCGGCACCGAGACGGTCGCGTTCGCTTGGACCGTCCTGCTCGCGTTCGTCCGCGCGGGGTCGCGGCCGGCGATCTTCCAGCGCCCGCTCACGGTCAGCGACGCACTCGATGCTGTCGATGGCTGGCTCGCGCAGCCGTGCGCGCTTGTGGTGCACGCGACCGACCGGCACGCGGCCGTCCTGCGCGAGCTGCTGGAACCGCTCGGCACCGGCGGCAACCTGACGGGCGACGCACACCTGGCCGCGCTGGCCATCGAGCACGGCGCCGAGCTGTACTCCAGCGATGCGGACTTCTCCCGGTTTCCCGGCCTCCGCTGGCGCGACCCGTTGCGCTGACCCCCTTCCGTTTCCGCGCCGACGGGGTACGCTGGGCGCGATGTCCAGGGGGATGCCGCATCGGCGGCCGGTCGTCGCCGCTTTCGCCTTCGGGCTCTCGCTCGCCCTGCTGCTCGTCACCGCGGCGCCGAGCCCGGCGCCGGTCGAGCCACGCAACTGCGGCATGATCACCGTCAAGGGCAAGCGCTACCAGATCAAGGCCGACCAGGTCCGCTGCCGCACGGCGAAGACGCGCGCGCGCCGCTACCTGCGCAGCCAGGCGCGACCGAGCGGGTACCGGTGCCGCAGCTACGACTCGAGCACGAAGCTGAAGTTCCGCTGCTGGAAGGGCAAGCGCGTCTACTTCGCCATTCGGCGCTGACGTGCGGGCAAAAGGGCTGGTGGCGGTGCTGATCGCGGTGCTCGGCGGCTGCGGCGACGAGGCCGCCGGCGGCGGCGCTCCCGCTTCGGAGCGCCCGCCCTCGGACCGGCTCGTGGACTTCTCGAAGGACCCGCCGTACGTGAACACGTTCGACGTCGACCCCGCCACGGGCGACTACCTGCTGACCACCAACCGCGGCTTCTGGCGCATCGACCCCGCGACCGACGAGGTGACGCAGATGCGCGGCACCATCACCGCCGGGCGGCGGTCGTCGACCGTCGGCACGTTCCTCGAGTTGCACGTGACCGGCCCCGGGCGGCTGCTCGGCTCGGGCCACCCGGACTCCGAGGACGACGGGCTGCCGCCCTTCCTGGGACTGATCGCGTCCGACGACGGCGGCGAGAGCTGGCGCGCGGTCTCCCGGCTCGGCGACGCCGACCTGCACAAGATCGTCCTCAAGCACGACCGCATGTACGCGTTCGACGCGGTGCTGGGCGCTCTGCTCGTCTCCACCGACGGCGGCCGCACGTTCACCGAGCACTTCACGCCGCGCCAGCTGGTGATCGACTTCGAGGTCGACCCGCACGACCCGGAGCGGATCTTCGCCTCCACCGACGAGGAGCTGCTGCGCTCCGAGGACGGCGGCGAGGGCTGGCGAGCGGTCGACCGCGCCGAGGGGATCCGGCTCGCGTGGCCGGCGCCGGACGCGTTCTACCGCGCCGAGCGCGACGGCTCGGTGGCCCGCTCGCGCGACGGCGGCGACAGCTGGGAGCCGGTCGGCAGCGTCCCGGGCGAGCCGTACGAGTTCCGGGCGCAGGGCCCGGAGGAGCTGCTGCTGGCGCTCAGCGACGGCACGGTGGTCGAGACGAGGGACGGCGGCCGCAGCTGGACGGAGGCGTTCCAGCCGTGACATTCCTCCTCCGCGCCGCCCTGGCCGCCGCGGCCACGCTCGCCGCCCTCCCGGCGGCCGCCACGGCGCACTCCGTGGTGCGGATCGGCGGGGACACCGTGAACTACCTGTCGGTCGACGCGACGTCGCTGAACACGCTCACCGGCCGGATGACCGGCGGGCGAATCGAGCTGCGCGACCGGACCGTGGACGGCGGCATCGACCCGGGGCCGTGCGACCCGGGCGAGATCACGAACGACGCGAACGCGTGGATCGTGCAGGTGTTCTGCTCGCGCCGGCGCGTCGACAAGCTGAACATCGATCTCGGCGAGCGCGAGGACAGCGCCACGATCGACGTCCCGCTGCCGGTGACGCTGCTCGGCGGCCCGGGCTCGGACGTGCTGGCGACCGGCGCGGGGGCCGACCGCGTGCGTGGCGGCGACGGCAACGACCGCCTCGACGCCGGTCCCGGCGACGACGTGCTCGACGGCGGCCTCGGCTACGACGTGCTGGAGGGCGGCGAGGGCGACGACCTGATCCGCAGTGCCGACGGCCTCGCCGACCGGGTCGCGTGCGGGCCGGGCCGCGACCGCGTGGAGGCCGACACCGTCGACGAGGTCGCGTCCGACTGCGAGGACGTCCAGCGCCGGCCGGTCGTCCCGCCCGCCGACGCCGGCGCCACGGCCGACGACCGCACGCCCCCGCGC
>JBOGYU010000192.1:0-8376 GCA_050696935.1 Solirubrobacteraceae bacterium
CGCCGGCGCCGCCGCCGCGCAGGCGCTCGGTCTCGGTCTGGCGCTCGAGCGGCACGCCGCGCTTCGCGTAGGTGAGCTCGTTGCGGGTGGTCTGGTCGGCGTTCAGGTCCGCCGTCACCGACACCTGGGCCTTGCCCGGGCCGAGCGTGCGGATCAGCAGCGCGTTGAGGTCGGCCTCCATGGCGCGCGCATAGCGCGCCTCCAGCGCCTGCTTGCCGGCGGCCACGCCGGCGCCGCCGGTGCCGTCGCCCTCGGGCCACAGCAGCTGGCCGGAGCCGTCGGTGATCGTCACGTTCTCGGTCTTCAGGCCCTCGACCGACGATGCCACGAGCTGGGCGATGCCGCGCACCGCGCCGCCCTCCAGCGCGTCGGACGTGTTGGCGAGCATCACCGCGGCGGTGGCCGGCGTGGCGGTGTCCGCGAACAGGTCGTCCTCCGGCAGCACGAGCTGCACCTGCGGGCCGCTGACCCCCTGGACGCCGGAGATCGTGCGGGCGATCTCGCCCTCGAGCGCGCGCTGGTAGGTGACCTGCTCCTGGAACTCCGACGCGCCGAGCTTCTGCTCGTCGAACAGCTCGAAGCCCTTGCCGCCCGAGCCCGCGTCGAGGCTGACGCCCTGGCCGGCGAGCGCCACCCGGGCCTGCGCGGCCTGGCCCTTCTCGACCGCCAGCGCGGTGCCGTTGTTGCGCAGCTCGTAGCCGATGCCCTGCTCGTCGAGCGCCGCCGAGACCTTGCCGGTCTGCGCCGGGTCCATGCCGGAGCTGAGCAGCGTGTAGGCGGGCGCGCCGGCGATCCGCAGCAGCAGGAAGGCGATCGCGAGGATCGCCACCGCCGACACGGCGAGGATCGCCTTCGAGCGGGCGGGCATGGCCTGGAGCGTCTGGAGGAACGGGGGCATGTGTCAGCTCACACCTGCGTGTGGAAGATGTCCTGGGCGGCCTCGACGGCCTTGGTGCGGATCTGGGAGGCGAGCTGCATGGCGAGCTGCGCGCGCTCGACGGCCATCACGACCGCCGTCGGGTCCTCCGCCTGGCCGGTGGCCAGCGCCTGCGCGGCCTCGGCCGCCTCGGTCTGCGTGGCGGACAGCGACTCGAGCGACTTGCCGAGCATGTCGCCGAAGCTCGCGCCGGGCTCCTCGGCGGGCGCCGCGGTCTCGCCCGGCGCCGGGAGGCCGTCGATGCGCCACTCGGCGCCCGTGACGGCGAAGGAGGGATCGACCGGCATCAGCGCAGCAGCTCGAGCGTCTTGGCGAACATCTGCTTGGCCGCCTGCATCGCGGTCACGTTCGCCTCATAGGCGCGCGAGGCGGCGATCAGGTCGACCATCTCGGCCACCGTGTCGACGTTCGGCATCGCCACGTAGCCGTCGGCGTCCGCGTCCGGGTGGCCGGGGTCGTAGACGCGCTTGAGCGGCGTCTGGTCCTGCACGACGCCGGCGACCTCGACGCCCATCGCCTGCGAGAGCTGCGTGCCGAACCCGCCGCCGCGCTCCTGGAGGACGACCTCCTTGCGGCGGTACGGCTGGCCGTCCGCCCCGCGGGTGGTCTGGGCGTTGGCGAGGTTCTCGGCTGTGACGTCCATCCGCAGCCGCTCGGCGGTGAGCGCGGAGGCGGAGATCTCGAGCCCGCCGAGCATCAGATGCCCGTCCCAATCGCGGCCTTGAGGATCCCGATGCGGGCCTGGGCGACCTGCACGGCGGCCTGGTGCTCGAGCGCGTTCGCGGCCAGCTTGGCGGACTCCGAGTCCACGTCGACGGTCGAGCCGTCGGCGCGGGTCACGCCCGCCGAGGCGTCGCGGACCGGGCTGAAGGAGACCGCCGAGACCGCGTCGCCGCCGCGGTCCATCGCCGAGGCCAGGGTGCCGTGGAAGTCGACGTCGACCCGCTGGTAGCCCGGGGTGTTGGCGTTCGCGAGGTTCGCCGCCAGCGCCTGGTGGCGCCTGCCGGCGCCCTCGATGGCGCGCTCGAGGGCAAGCTGCGTGGTGTCGAACAGCACTGGGACGGATCTCCTTGGGAAGAAGGTGGTGGTCCGTCCGTGGACCCGCGAGCCCCGTCCGTGAGGCAGCCAGTCCGTTGATCGGACGTGGTTCGGGGATCTTGAGTGCCTGCGTCGCCGTCCAGGCGACGCCTTGAACGAGAGGGCGCTCCTGCCTCGCTTCGCTCGTCACCGGCTTCGCCTCGAGGCGCCCTTGACCGGCGCTGCGCGCCTTAGGCCGAATCGTCGACCCAGCGCCGCGCGGGAGCGGCGTGGGCGTAGGCGGCCACGGCGCCGCGGCCGCGGCCCAGCTCGGAGAGCTCGCGTGCGGTCGCCGCGCGCGCGTCGCGCAGCGTCGCGGTCAGCTCCTCCTGCACGACCGCGAGCGCCTCCAGCACCAGCCGCGCCGGGCGCGGAGCCGGGCCGAGCGCGGCGGCGAGCCGGACGCGCTCGGCGGTGGACTCGGCCAGCTCCTCCCAGCGCCCCTGGGCGGCGAGCTCGCGCTCGGCCGAGGCGCGTGTGAGGAGCTCGGTCCAGGGGTCCATCAGGCGCTCGCGACCTGCGCCCAGGCCTCGCGCAGCTCGCCCAGCAGCCCGATCACGGTCTCGATCGCCGCCGGGTCGGACTCCGCGCGAGCCTGCAGCAGCAGCCCGTTGCAGAAGACGTAGATGCCCTGGAGCCGGCTCGCGATCACGCCGCCCTGCTCGAGGTCGAGCGTGGCGAGCAGCTCGTCGATGATCGCCTCGGCACGGGTGAGCCGCCCGTGCGCCTGCGCCGGCCGGCCCTCGCGCATGGCGTACGCGGCCTGGGTGAGGAAGCGCACGCAGCCGTCGTACAGCGTGACGACGAGCTGGCCCGGGGTCGCGGTGAGAATGCTCTGCTGCCGGTAGGCGGCGGTGTGTTGCGCGGTGGGGACGGACATGGTCCGGTAGTCGGCCCGGCCCGGAGCCGCTTGAGGGCTACTGCGGCCGCTGGAGCGCCGCGAGCTGGCCCGTGAGCCAGGCCTGCTGGCTCTGCGAGTTCTGGATCGCCATCTCCATCGCCGCGAACTGCGCGCGCATCCGCTCGGCCTTCATGTCCAGGCGCTCGTTCATGGCGTCGATCTGGGCCTGGATCCGGCTCACGGTGCGGTCGGACCCCTCGAGCCGGCGGTCGATCACGCCGGTGCCGCCGGTCTGGCCCTTGACGAATGTCTCCACCTCGTCGTCGAAGGCCTCGAAGAAGCCCTTGACGGCGGTCCAGTCGGCCTCCAGGGCCTGCGTGAGCTTGGCGTCGTCGATCACCAGTCGGCCGGCCTTCGCGGCGTCGGTCGACTCGCCGCCGGTCGCTTTCGGGACCGTGATCCCCAGGTCGCCGAGGTCGTCGATGCCGGCGCCGGAGACGATCTCGGTCATCTGCTGGCGCAGGCCGGAGAGCATGCCGTGCAGCCCGATGTCGCCCTGCAGCTGGCCGCGCGCGGCCTGGAAGTCGCTGCTCGGGTTCGCCACGGCCTGCTCGGCGAGCATCGCGCGCGTGGTGTCGACCACCGCGTTGTAGGCGTTCACGAACGCCGTCACCTTGCCCTTGACCGCGGCGCGGTCGATCGCCGGCTCGCCGACCGTGACGGTCGCGGCCGAGGCGGTGACCGCCTTCAGCGTGATCCGCAGGCCGGGGATCGCGTTCTCGAGCACGTTGGTCTGGGACGAGACGGACGCTGCGCCGTCGAGCGAGTAGAGGGCGTCGAGCTTCGTGGGATCGCTCTGGTAGGCGAGATCCTCGGTCAGCACCCCGTCCGCGGTCACGGTGAAGTCCGAGCCCGACCCGGTCGTGCGCGAGGAGAGCACCAGCCGGTCCTCTCCGGAGCCGTTCTTCACGATCGCGGCGACCACCGGCATGTCGCTCTTCGCGTTGATCGCATCGGCCACGCTCTGCAGCGTGGCGCCCGCGGCGACGGTCAGCGAGCTCGCGCCGACCGTGATCGTCCCGCCGGCGGTGGCGTCGAACTCGTAGCCGCGCTGCATCGAGGAGGCCAGGCGATCGACCTGGATCGTATGGCCGCCGATGCCCGCCCCGCCGGTGAGGGCAACGGCGACGCGTGTGGGGTCCGAGGACTCCACGGTCTGGCTCTGCGCCCAGGTCGCGCTCGCGCTCAGCGCCAGCGCGGCGTCCTTGAGCGCGGCGAGCTTGGACGCCACCTGCTTGAGCGCGTCGCGCTGGCCGTTCACGGCGGCCTGGCGGTACTGCAGGCGCGTCGTGCTCTGCCGCTCGATCGCCATCAGCTGGTCGACCAGCGCGTTGGTGTCGACGCCCGACGCCAGCCCGGCGAGGCCCAGGATGGACATCCGCTAGACCCCCGCGCCGGCCATCACGTCGAGCGCGGCGGACGGCGGGATCGTGCGGATGACGGTGCCGTCGAGCTCGCGCACCTGGATCACCACGCGGTTCGTGTCCTCGTCGATGCTGAAGTGCAGCTCGCGGTTGGCGGCCGCCAGCGCGTCGACGCGGTCGGCCGCCGCGCCGATCTCGTCGAGCACCTCCGGCGGAGGAGACGGCGGGAGCGAGAGCTCCGCGGTGTCCACGCGCGCGAGGTCGAGCGAGAAGCCCACGGCAGGGGTCTCGGCAGCGCGCCGTGGCGCGCCGGTGGGATGGATGGGCGGCAGGGGGCCGATCTCGAGGCTCATCTTGTCCTCGATTGTCGGCCGGCCGCCGCCCAGCTTGAGCGAACCCCCTATCCGACGGCCGAGAAGAGCAGCGCGTCCTCCGACAGCTGCTGCCGGAGCGTGCGCTTGAGCTGCGAGTGGATCTGGCAGACGCGGCTCTCGGAGACGCCGAGGATGTCGCCGATCTCGCGCAGCGTGAGGTTCTTGACGTAGAGGAGGACGGCGACCTCGCGCTCGCGCTTGGGGAGCTTCTCGAAGGCGCGGCGGAACTTGGCCTTGCCCTCCTCGGTGGCGGACGCGTGCTCGGGGTCGAGCCGGTCGTCGCGGGCGGCCAGCGTGTCGATCCGCTCCACCGTGGTCTCATCGTCGGAGATCACGAGCGCGTTGAGGGAGGTGACGTCGGAGACCGAGATGTCGTCCTCGCGGCGACGCAGGTCCTCGACCGAGATCGCCAGCGAGTCGGCGAGCTCCTCGCGCGACGGCCGGCGGCCGTGGATCGCCGAGAACTGCTCGCGCGCCTTGGCGATGTCGCGCTCCCAGCGGCGCAGCGAGCGCGGCGCCCAGTCCTGCCGGCGCAGCTCGTCGAGCACGGCGCCGTGGATGCGGGTCCATGCGAACTGCTCGAGCGTGGCGCCCTTGGCCGGGTCGTAGCGGTCGATGGAGGCGATCAGGGCCTCCAGGCCGCACGAGATGAAGTCCTCGACCTCGCAGCGGGCGGGCAGCTCGCGGACCTTCTTGAAGACGATGTACTTCACCAGCGGGGCGAAGGTCATCACGAGCCGGTTGCGCACCTTGACGTCGCCGGTGCGCTTGTACTCCGTCCACAGCGCCAATGCCTCGTCTGCCGAGACCCGGCGGCGGCTGGTGGTCGAGGAAGGCTTCATTACGGACGGGACTCCTGGGGCGAGGGAGGGATCTGACGGACCGGTCCTGTATCGGGTCCGGACCCGATCTCCTGAATCACCGATTCGGGGTAATTGCCGAGTCACTCACCGAATAGGCCCAGGCGAGCGCTTCCGCGACGGCTGACCACAGCTGCTCGGGGACCTCCTGGCCGAGCGCGAGCCCGGCGAGGGCGTCCGCAAGGTCCGGATCCTGGTGCACCGGGACCCCCGCGTCGCGCGCGCGCTCGAGTATCGCCGCGGCCACGTGGCCCCGGCCCGCGGCCACCACGCGCGGCGCGCCGGTGCCGGTGTAGCGGAGGGCCGCGGTGACGTCACGCATAGATGTCCAACGGCTCCCGTCGGGGGGTGACCCGGACCTCGGCCGCGAGACCCGTCCGGGCGTGCAGGCCGTCCTGCAATCTGGGCGCCGCGGCGTCCGCAAGATCGAACGGACGTCCAGGCGCGGCCTCGACCGCGGTGCGGACGGTGCCGCCCGCGAGCTCGATCCGCAGGTCGAGCCGGCCGAGCGCGTCCGAGTGGAAGCTGAGGGCCACCGTGGAGCGCTCCTCGCCGCCCACGCGCTGGGTGTGCGGCGGGTCCCGGACCGTCACCCGCGCCCGCGGCTCTTGCGGCGCCCCGTGCGGCGCCGCCGGAATGGCCTGGTCGAGCTGGAGCGTCACCCGCTCCGCGGTGATCTCGCGCACCGTCAGGCGCAGCGTCTCGCCGGTCGTGCCCACCACCTCGGGCAGCTGCGCGGTCAGCGGCACGCCGGCGATCACCAGCACGCCGTGGGCCTCGCCGCGGGAGAGCACCCGCGCCACCACCGACGTCCCGGGGCGCAGCGCCAGCTCCGGCAGCTGCGCCCGCAGCAACAGCGTCTGGACGGCGACGACCGGCTCCATGCCTACAGGATGGCGCGTCGGCGCCGATCACCCGTCCGAATGGACCGCGGGCTCTACATCGCCGCGTCGGGCATGCTCGCCGAGCAGATCCGGCAGGACCAGATCGCGAACGACCTCGCCAACGCCTCCACGCCCGGCTACAAGGGCGACCGGACGGCGCAGCGGACGTTCAACGACCTGCTGCTCTCCAACTCGGCGTCCGGTCAGGTGGTCGGGCCGCAGAGCACCGCCGTGCAGGTGGACCGGATCGAGACCGACTTCGCGCCGCGGCCGGCGCGCGAGACCGGCGAGCCGCTGGACTTCGCGATCGTCGGCGAGGGCTTCTTCGCCGTGCAGACCGACCGCGGCCCGCGCTACACGCGCAACGGCCAGTTCGCGGTCTCCGCCGAGGGCGTGCTCGTGACCGCCCAGGGCGACCCGGTGCTCGACCGCGTGGGCCGTACGATCCGCGCCGGCGCCGGCGGCAAGGTGGACCCGCGCCGGCTCGGCGTGGTCGCGCTCGACGGCCCCCGCAAGGAAGGCGACTCGCTGGTCGCCGGCAACCCCGCCGGCGCCGCCGGCGGCGAGGTGCGCGCGGGGGCGCTGGAGAGCTCGGGCGCCGACCCCGCCCGCTCGATGGTCGACATGATCGCCTCCATGCGCGCCTTCGAGGCGGGCCAGAAGGTGATCCAGACGATCGACGAGACGCTCGGGCGGGCCGTGAACCAGGTCGGCAACGTCACCGGGCAATAGTCAAGTTCGCTCTCTGGCGGCCGACCAACGTGATCGCATGCTTCAAGGCTTGAACTCAGCGGCCGCCGGCATGGCGGCCCAGCAGCAGCGCCTCGACGCGGTCGCCAACGACCTGGCGAACGCGAACACGACGGGCTACAAGCACCAGCGCGTCGGCTTCCGCGACCTCGTCTACGACCAGACCGGCCGCTCGTCGGCCGAGGGCGTCCGTACCGGCGCCGGCACCGCGGCGGTCGACGCCGGCCGGGCGTTCGGCCAGGGCGCGCTCCAGAGCACGGAGCGCCCGCTCGACGTCGCCATCCAGGGCGAGGGCTTCCTGCGGGTCCGGCTCGCCGACGGCCGCGAGGGGCTCACGCGCGACGGCGGGCTGCACATCGACGGCTCCCGCCGCCTGGTCACCAACACCGGCGCGGTCGTGCAGCCGGCGATCACGATCCCCGACGGCGTGGCCGAGGACGAGATCTCGATCGCCCGCGACGGCACCGTACTCGCCGGCGACCGGCGGCTCGGCCGGCTCGACCTCGTCACGGTCCGCTCGATGCAGGGCCTGCTCTCGGCGGGCGACAACGCCTTCGTCACCACCCCCGCCTCCGGCCCGGCGGTCGCCGCGCCGCGCGCGACGACGCTCTCGCAGGGCGCCCTGGAGGCCTCGAACACCGACGTGGCCGGCTCCATGGTCGCGATGATCGAGTCCCAGCGGGCGTTCCAGCTCGCCTCCCGGGCCATCAGCACGGCCGACGAGATGATGGGCATCGCCAACCAGGTGCGCCGATGATCGACGGCCTGCCCCCGCTCCCGCCCGGCGCGCTGCCCACCGGCTCGGCACAGGACCGCGAGGCCTACCGCGCCGCGCTCGGCTTCGAGCAGGTGCTGCTCGGCGAGCTCGTCGAGGCCATGGTCCCGAAGAGCCTCGTCGAGGGCCCGTACGCGGGCCCCGTGCAGGACGCCTTCGCCGGCGGCCTCGTCGCCGCGGGCGGCGTCGGGCTCGCCGCGCAGCTCTATCCCACACTGCGCAAGGAGGGCTCGTGAGCTCCGTCCTGGAAGCCGAGCTGCTCGTCCACCTGGACGCGCAGATCGCATCCGCACGGCGGCTGCTCGGGCTCGTGCTCGAGCAGGGCAAGGCGATCCGCGCGCACGACGTGGACGCGGTGCTCGCCCGCCTCGCCGACGTGCAGACCGAGATGGGCCGCCGCGGCGCGCTCGAGCAGGACCGGGCCGCGCTGCTCCAGCGCGCCGGGGCCGCGCTC
>JBOGYU010000193.1:0-8286 GCA_050696935.1 Solirubrobacteraceae bacterium
GCGCAACGTCGCCTACTTCGACGGCGCGGCGCTGGCGGGGCCGCTCGCCGTGCTGGCCGCGTTCGCGGCGGTGGGGGCGGCGCTGACGCTCGCCGCTCGGGCTCCGGCGCGGGACTAGTGCCGGTGTTCGCGAGTACGTGCGGATGCCGGTACTAGCTAGTGGCGGGGGCAGGATTCGAACCTGCGAAGGACGAGCCACGCGGTTTACAGCCGCGCCCCTTTGACCGCTCGGGAACCCCGCCGGGGGCGGCCGCCAGTCTAGCGCGGCCGCCCCGGCGAAATGGGGTCTACGCCGAGTCGCGGAGCCGCTGAGCTTCGGGCAGCGACTCGAGCTTCTTCAGCGTGTGGTTCTCGATCTGCCGGATCCGCTCGCGCGTCACGTTGAACGCGCGGCCGACCTCCTCGAGCGTGTACGGGCGGGCGCCCGTCAGCCCGAAGCGCATCTCGATCACCTCGCGCTCACGGGGAGGCAGGGCGTCGAGCGCGCGGCGGACGTTCTCCTTGCGCAGGTTCTCGGAAGCCATCTCGAACGGGGAGATCGCGGCGTCGTCCTCGACGAAGTCGCCGAGCTCGGACTCCTCCTCCTCGCCGATGGGCTTCTCCAGCGACACCGGCTGCTGCGCCATACGCAGGATGTCGCGCACCTCGCGTGCCGAGCACTCGAGCTCGGCGGCGATCTCGTCCGGCAGCGGCTCGCGGCCGAGCTGCTGGACGAGCTGGCGCTCCACGTGCACGACCTTGTTGAGCTTCTCCACCATGTGGACGGGGATGCGGATCGTGCGGCCCTTGTCCGCGATCGCCCGCGTCACCGCCTGGCGGATCCACCAGGTCGCGTACGTCGAGAACTTGTATCCGCGGCGGTAGTCGAACTTCTCCACCGCCCGGATGAGGCCGAGCGAGCCTTCCTGGATCAGGTCCAGGAACGACAGGCCACGGCCGAGGTAGCCCTTCGCGATGGAGACCACCAGGCGCAGGTTGGCCTCCACCATCTCCTGCTTGGCCACCAGGTCGCCGCGCTCTATCCGCTGGGCGAGCGCCACCTCGCGCTCGGCGGTCAGCAGCTGGACGCGGCCGATCGACCGCAGGTAGAGCCGGAGCGAGTCGAGGCTCGGCTCCACGGTGAGGTCGATCTCCGGCTTGCGCGGCGCGTCCGGCGTCTTGCCGTTCCGTGCCGCTGCGGGCTCGAACCGGCCGCCCTCTGCGATCGCGGGACGCCCGTCCTCGGCGTTCACCACGTCGATGCCCTGGTCATCCAGGTACGAGTGCAGCTCGGCGACCTGCTCCTTCGTGACCTCCACCTCCTCCAAACAGGAGGTGATCTGCTCGAAGGTCAGGAACCCCCGCTCCTGGCCCTCAAGAATCAGCGGGCGAAGCTCGTCGATCTCGGTGATCGACGCGTCGCTCGCGAGCAGTGCTTCGGTCTTGGTGCCCAAATCCCTCGATCCTTAAGGAACGAACAATCGCGAGCGAAAACCCCGCCTCCACGGGATCGCTCCTTCCATCTATCTCCTGTTGCAGCCGAGCCGCTGCGCTGTGCGCGACGCGTGTCGCGAGTGGGCCGGACCTCGAAAGGCCGTCTCGTCGCCTGTTGCCAGGCTTTGTAGCACGCGATACGCAACTTGTCGTGTCCAAAGGTGTGTCTTTTCGTCCAATTCCCGGCCGCGGGCGGGTACTAGGCTTGGGAACCGTGTCCGAAATCGCACTCGAAGACGTCCAGGCCCAGTCCCCGGCACTCCATGTCTCGCTCTCGCGGGTGGGCGTGACGAACGTCGAGAAGGTCATCCGGATCCGCGCCAACGGCTCGGAGCAGCTCTACTCGGCGCGGCTGGACTGCTTCGTCGACCTCGGCCCGCAGCAGAAGGGCGCGCACATGTCGCGCTTCGAGGAGGTCGTCAACGACGCCGTCGGCGAGGTGGTGCTCGGCGAGTCGGCGCTGCGGGCGGAGACGCTCGCCCAGCACATCGCGGAGAAGGTGCGCGACCGCCAGGGGGCCCGCCGGGCCGAGGTCCACATCGAGGCCCGCTACCCCGAGCACAAGCCGGCCCCCGAGTCGGGCATCCTCACCCAGGAGATCTACTCGCTGCTGGGCGTGGCGGTGGCGAGCAAGGCCGGCACGCGCCGGCTGGTGGGCGTCCGCGCCCAGGGCATGACCGCGTGCCCGTGCGCGCAGAAGCTCGTGGAGGGCCGTGCCCGCGAGCGGCTGTCCGGAGACGGGTTCTCCGAGGATGAGATCGGGCGCATCTTCGAGGCGGTCCCCGTGGCGACGCACAACCAGCGCGGCCTGGGGACGCTGCACATCGGCTGCCCGGAGGACTGCGACACCGACATCGAGGCCGAGTCGCTGCTGGAGATCGTCGAGGGCTCGATGTCGTCGGAGATCTACGAGCTGATGAAGCGCTCCGACGAGGGCGCCGTGGTGGAGAAGGCGCACCGGCGGCCGCGGTTCGTGGAGGACTGCGTGCGCGAGATGGTGCGGGGCGTGGTGGAGCGCTTCCCGGCGCTCACCGATCGGCACTTCGTGGCGGCACGCCAGGAGAACCTGGAGACGATCCACCAGCACAACGTGACCGCCGAGCGGTTCGGGCTGCTGGGAGAGATGCGCCGCGAGGTGGCGTCAGGCGAGCACTCCGAGCATCACGTCTCGATGCGCGAGTGGCTCGACGGCCGCGCCTGAGCGTCCTGCAGGACCGCCGAGGGCGGTCGCCCGGGGAGCGACCTGACTCAGGCATCGACGACCACGACCGGGTTGGTCTCGACGGTGGTCGAGCCATGCTGGTTGCGCTTCGTCACGGCGCAGGTGACGGTGCGTCCGACGTGGCTCGCGTGGCAGTGGAACCGCTTCGGGTTCAGCGAGCCCGTCTCGCCCTCCCCCTTGCCGGTCGGGACCGGCTCGCCGTCGACGTACCACTGGTACGTGACCGGGCCGGTCCCGCTCCACTCGCCCTGGTCGCAGGTGAGCATCGACCCGACCGTCCTGGTCGAGCCGCCGCTCACAGCGACGGCGGCGTGATGTTCTGCGGTGAGCTGCCGGCGATCGTCACCGGCGCTGTGGGCTCCTGGGTCGTGTTGCCGTTCTTGCTGATCGCGGACACCTCGCACACGAGATCCCACCCGGCGTCGGCCGGCTGGACCTTGTACGCCGGCCCCGTCGCGCCCCAGATCGGCTGGGTGCCGTTGCGCAGCCACTGGAAGTTCGCCTGATTGCCCTGCTGGCGAACCCACTCGCCGCGCTCGTTGCCCTTGACCTTGGCCAGACGGGCCCTGGCGTTGTAGTCGATCCTCGGCGGCGTGACGTTCGCCGGCGCGCCGACGAGCGAGCGGTCGAGCACCGACTGGTGCATGAGCGTCGCGAAGCGGTCGAACGACACCTGCAGGTCGGCCAGGTTGAGGCCGGATCCCGGTCCGTCGCGCTCCCAGTTGTACGTCTTGCGCTCCGGCCAGCGCATCGAGTTGAACAGGTCCACCCACGGCACGCGGTCGCCGGCGTTGCCCGAGATCGGCTCGCCGGTGCGGTAGTTGACGCTGCCCTCGGGCAGGTTGCAGTCGACCTCCGCCGTGCCGCTCATGCCCTTCACGTGGTAGCTCTCGATCTGGTCCTCGTACTCGCTGTGGATGTCGAGGTAGAGCTGGTCCGTGTTGAGGGCGACGTCGTGGCGGGCCCAAGCGAGGTCCATCTGGACGAAGCCGAACTCCGGGTCCAAGTGCTCGAAGACGACCTCCATGAGCTGGCGGTTGATCCACTCCGGCTGGCCGGAGTACGTGGGCGGCCCATCGGGGTCGCCGTCGCCCCTGACGCGGCGCCACTCGTTCTGGTGCGGGTGGTGGTAGTAGCGGGCGCCCTCGATGCCGGGCTGCGTCACGCCCGCGATCGCTTCCGGCTTCTGGAGCCACTGCCCCCAGTGGTTCATCCGGTTGGCGCAGTCGAGTGCCATGTCGACGTTGAAGTTCGCGCCGTTGCCGGTGAAGCCGACGGTGCCCGTCCCGGCGTTGCCGATCTCGAACGTGCCGAGGTTGTGCATGCGGCTGAGCGCGGTGTTCAGGCTGTCGACGTTCGGCGTGAGCGCGGGCGGGTACGGGAGCCCGCCCGCGCCGCCGCTCCCGAGGTTGCCGCCCGCGTGGTCGCCCCAGCAGTAGCCGCCGCGCGCCTCGACCTCCTGGCGCCACCGCGACTGGGTGAGCTGGCCGTAGTTGTTGCCGTAGGTCTCGACGGCGACGTTGCCGTACGTGCCGACGATCGTGTCGAGCCACTGGCGGGTCTTGTCCGGATTGCTCTCGGAGGCTCCGCCGTTGCCCATCGCCGGGGCGCCGCGAACGACGTAGCACTGGATCCCGATCCGCCACTTCGGGATCGCGGCGTCGTGCGCGCTGGGGTCCGAGTCCGCGAACGCCCGCGTCCGCAGGCCGATGGTCGCCGCTCCCGCTGCCGCCGCGGATCCGGCCGCCGCACCGATGAAGCCGCGGCGACTCAGGCTGCGCCGCTCGAGTGCCCCTTCGCCCATAACCCCTCCTGCCGGTATTTGGCCGCTCGCCCGACTTAAGCTATACGACCCCTCCTCGCTGTCAAGGAACTTTGGCGATCCGGCGTCGAAAGTCAGGCGACCAGCTCGGAGATCAGTGCGAGCGCGAGGAGCGTGAAGCCGACCATCAGCGCCAGCATCGCGTGCTGGGAGCGCCGGGCATCTCGCGTAGACGGCGAGGGCGCGGTCGTGCGCGAGCGCGATCGGGATGAACCCGTGGGCGAAGGCGCGCCCGAGCGCGGCCGCCGAGGGGCCGCGCGCAAGCCTCCGCATCCCGGCGACGCCGAGCCGGAAGGCCGCCGCGACCGCCGCCAGCACCAGGCCATGAAGATCGTGTTGGTCACGCGCCTGGCGGCGAGCGATTCGAGCCCGGCGTCCATGAGGGACGTCCAGACGTCGATCCAGTAGCGGTTGAAGAGGGCGTCGCGAGCGTCGTCGAAGACCGTCAGCGCGATGGCCGCGAGCACGAGCGCAGCGGACCCCGGCACCCCGGCGGCCCACCGCCATGGGCCCAGGCCGGCGCCGGCAGCGCGAGGGGCGCCACGAGCACGACCACGGCCGGGCCCGCTCTCATGCGCGGGCGACGACGCACTCGGCGAGGAGGACGGTCTTGGCGATCGAGGCGGCGTTCTCGAGCGCCGCGCGGACGACCGGCGTCGGGTCCAGGACGCCGGCGTCAACCAGGTCGCGGTACTCGCCGGTGGCGGCGTCCAGTCCCTCCCGCGGGCCCAGGCGGCGCACCCGCTCGACCACCACCGATCCCTCGTGCCCGGCGTTCTCGGCGATCCGGCGAAGCGGCTCCTCCAGCGCCCGCCGGACGATCTCAGTGCCGGTGACCTCGTCGGGCTCGAGCCCGTCGGCCTCGATCGCCTCGCGCGCCCGGAGCAGGGCCACGCCGCCACCCGGGACGGTCCCTCCCCAGAGCGCCGCCTCGGCGGCCCGCACCGCGTCCTGCGCCCGCAGAATCCGCTCCCTGCGCTCGGCCTCGGTCGCGGCGCCGACCTTGATGGCGGCGACGCCGGCGGCCAGCCTCGCGAGCCGCTGCCGGAGCCGCTCGCGGAAGAAGGCGGGCCGGTCGTCGCGCTCGAGCTCGCGCCGGAGCCCGTCGATCCGCGCCGCGATCGCGGCGGGGTCGCCGCCGCCGCCGGCGATCGTCGTCGCGTCGCGCGTGACGACGACGCGGCGGGCGCTGCCCAGCTGCGAGAGCCGGACGTGCTCGAGTCCGAGGCCCAGCTCCTCGGTGATCGCGACGCCGCCGGTCAGGGTCGCGATGTCCTCCAGGTTGCGCCGCCGGCGCTCGAGGAAGTCGGGCGCCGTCACGGCGACGCTCGTGAGGCGGCCGCGGAGCGCGTTGGCGACCAGCGTCCCGCGCGCATCCTCGTCGAGGCCCAGCACGACCAGCAGCAGCGGCCGGCCCGACTCGACCACCAGCTCCAGCACCGGGAGCAGCTCGCGCCCGGACCTGATCCGCCCGTCGACACAGAGGACGAACGCGTCCTCCAGGACCGCCGTGGCGCGGCCTGGATCGGTGGCCATGTCGCCCGCCAGGTAGCCCTTGTCCCACCGCATCCCGAGGGCCACGTCGAGCTCCAGGTCGAGCGTGTGGCCCTCCTCGACGCCGACGACGCCGTCGCGGCCCACCCGCCCGAACGCCTCGGCGACGATGGCGCCGATCGCCTCGTCGCCGGCGGCGACGGCGGCGACGCGCGCCAGCTGCCCGGCGGCGACGTCCGCCGACTGGACCCGGGCGAGGTGACGGACCGCTTGCTCGACCGCCCGCTCGATCCCGCGGCGCAGGGCGACGGGGTCTGCGCCGGCGGCGACGTTGCGCTGACCCGTGGCGACGATCGACTGGGCGAGGAGGGTCGCCGTCGTCGTGCCGTCGCCGGCCTTGTCGTCCGTCGCGCCGGCGACCTCGCGGACCAGCCGGGCGCCGAGCGCCTCGAACGGCTCGCCGATCTCGATCGCGCGCGCGACCGTGACGCCGTCGGTCGCGATCGCGGAGGGCGCGAGCACCACGTTGCGACCGCTCGGGCCGAGCGTCACGGTCACGGCCCGGGCCACCGAGTCGATGCCCGCCCGCAGCGCAAGGCGCGCCGGACCGCCATACCGGAGCCGCTTCGGCGGCACATGGCCCGGGTCGCCGGCATCGGCCGCCGGCCGGCCGCCCCCCACGGCGACCGCCTCCGTGGCCAGGACGAGCTTGGCGACCGAGGCGGCGCTCTGGAGTGCGACGCGGACGACGAGCGTGGGGTCGAGTATCCCGGCGTCGATCACGTCCCCGTACTCGCCGGTGAGCGCGTCGAGCCCGTCCCCGGCCGGCAGGGCGCGCGTGCGCTCGACCGCGACCGAGCCGTCCAGGCCGGCGTTCTCGGCGATCTGGCGGACGGGCTCGGAGAGCGCGCGGCGCACGATCGCGGCGCCCACCGCCTCGTCCAGGCCGAGGCCGCCCGTGTCGATCGCCTCCCCCGCCTCCAGCATGGCGACCCCGCCGCCGGGCACGATCCCCTCCCGCAGCGCCGCGCGCGCCGCTCGCACGGCGTCCTCGATCCGCAGCCTGCGCTCCGCGATCTCGGTCTCCGTCGCGGCTCCGAACCCGATCACGGCGATCACGCCGGACAGCTCGGCGAGCCGCTCCTCGAGCTGATGGCGATCCCCGGTGTCGCGCGTCTCCTCGATCTGGCGGCGGAGCTGCCGGATCCGGCTCGCGATCGCGGCCCCGTCCCCGGCGCCGTCGACGATCGTCGTCGTGCTCCTGGTCACTACGACCCGCTCGGCGCCGCCGAGCTGCGAGAGCTGCGCCTGCTCGACGGTCATCCCGAGCGGCTGCCCGATGCCGAGGCTGTCGGCGATCGACTCGCCTCCCGTGAAGATCGCGACCTCCTCCAGGTGACGCCGGCGGTGATGGCCGACGTGCCGGGCCTTGACCGCCACGCACCGGATCCTGCCCTCGAGCGTGTTCATGACCAGCAGGCCGAGCGCCGACCCCGTCACCCTGTCGCCGATCACCAGCAGGGGCCTGCCGGTCGTCGCGACCCGCTCGAGCACCGGCGCCAGCTGCTCGGCACGGGACACCTCCTGGTTGGCGATCAGGATGCACGGATCCTCGAGGACGGCCTCGCCGCGCTCCGGGTCGGTGATCATGTGGGGCGAGAGGTAGCCCTGGTGGAAGCGCATTCCGTCGGTCAGCTCGAGCGCGAGCTCGCCGGTCTCGCTGCGCTCGACCTTCACGACGCCGTCCTCGCCGACCGCCCCGAACGCGGCCGCGACGACCGCCCCGATCTCGTCGTCGCCCGCGGCCACGGCGGCGACGCGGCCGATCTGGTCGGAGCCCGCGATTCCGATCGCCTGCTGCTCTGCGAGGTGCGCGACGGCCTGGGCCACGCCGTGCTCGATCCCGCGCCGCAGGGCGATCGGGTCCGCGCCGGCGGCGACGTTGCGCAGGCCGGCGCGGATCATTGCCTGCGCGAGCAGCGTCGCGGTGGTCGTGCCGTCGCCGGCGATCTCCTCCGTGACGCTCGCGACCGTCCGGATCAGCCGCCCGCCCTGGTTCTCGAACGCGCCCTCGAGCTCCAGCTCGCGGGCGACCGTGACGCCGTCGTCGGTCACCAGGAGTCCCCCCGAGCGGTCGAGCACCACGTAGCGGCCCTTCGGCCCGAGCGTCACCCTCACCGCGTCGGCGACCGCGTCGACGCCGGCCATCAGGGCGGCGCGGGCGTCGGCGCCGAACCTGAGCTCCCTGACCCCCACCGCGTCCCGCCCTCAGCCC
>JBOGYU010000194.1:0-8273 GCA_050696935.1 Solirubrobacteraceae bacterium
GTGCCCTTCTGGCGCCAGGGCTTGGCGGCGCCGCCGCGCACCAGCGCGCGGGTGCGGGTCGAGTGCGTGCCGCGCCGGCGCGCGGCCAGCTCGGCCACGACCACCTCGTGCACGAGCGGGCCGTTGAACGGCACGCCGAACACCTCGGCGTCGAGCTTGACCTTCTTCGCAGAGCCCTGAGGCGAAGCCGGTGACAAGACCTCGATGGTCATGGCGGACGGCCGGTCCTTCGTGGTCTTGGCAGACGGCGCGTCAGCCATCGGTGCGCACCTCCACGGTCCCGCCCTTGGGCCCCGGCACCGAGCCGCGGACGAGCATCAGGTTCCGGTCCGGGATCACCTCGACGATGGTCAGCCCCTTCTGGGTGACCCGCTTGCCGCCCATGCGGCCCGGCCCGCGGATGCCCTTGAACACGCGCGAGGGCGTCGCGGAAGCGCCGATCGACCCCGGCGCGCGCACGTTGTGCGAGCCGTGTGACTTCGGGCCGGCGGAGAAGTTGTGGCGCTTGATCGTGCCGGCGAAGCCCTTGCCCTTGCCGGTGCCGGCGACCTTGACGACCTGGCCGACCTCGAAGCTCTCGACCGTCACGGTGTCGCCGATCTGCAGCTCGCCGGCCTCGTCGCGGAACTCCGCGAGCGTCCGCAGCGGCGGCGCGCCGGCCTTCTTCAGATGGCCCAGCTCCGGCTTGGACAGCGCCTTCTCGCGCACGGAGCCGAAGCCGAGCTGGACGGCCTCGTAGCCGTCGCCGTCGACCGTGCGGATCCCGGTCACCGGGCACGGGCCGGCCTCGAGCACGGTCACGCGCTCCACCCGCCCCTCTTCGGTGAACCGCTGGGTCATCCCCAGCTTCCTGGCGAGGATCGCAGCCATCAGCCGAAGGCGAGCCGGATCTCGATGTCCACGCCGGCGGGCAGGTGGTCGAGCCGCTGGAGCGAGTCGACCGTCTTCGGCGTGGGCTGGTGGATGTCGATCAGCCGCTTGTGCGTGCGGATCTCGAAGTGCTCCTGCGAGTCCTTGTCCTTGAACGGGGACTTGATCACCGCGTACACGTTCTTCTCGGTCGGGAGCGGCACCGGCCCGGACACGGTCGCGCCCGTCCGCGTGGCGGTCTCCACGATCTCCTTGGCCGCCGTCTCGATGGCCGAGGAGTCGTACGCCTTGAGGCGGATGCGGATCTTGTTCTGGGCTACGGCTGCCAATTTTCTGTCCGGTTCAGGTGATGAGCTTGTGCTGGGTTTTTGCGCGGTGAGGGCGAGCCCCGGGCTCAGGGCTCGCCCCCAGTGGTCGTATCTGTCGACTTCTGCGACGGCGCTGAGCGCCGGTACTACTTCAGGATCTCGGTGACGACGCCCGAGCCGACCGTGCGGCCGCCCTCGCGGATGGCGAAGCGCAGCCCGGCGTCCATGGCGATGGGCTGGATCAGCTCCACGTCCATCTGGACGTTGTCGCCCGGCATGACCATCTCCGTGCCCTCGGGCAGGTTGGCGACGCCGGTGACGTCCGTCGTGCGGAAGTAGAACTGGGGCCGGTACCCGTTGAAGAACGGGGTGTGGCGGCCGCCCTCCTCCTTCTTGAGGACGTACACCTCGGCCTTGAACTGGGTGTGCGGGGTGATCGAGCCGGGCTTGCAGAGCACCTGGCCGCGCTCGATCTCCTCGCGCTTGATGCCGCGGAGCAGGCAGCCGACGTTGTCGCCGGCCTGGCCCTGGTCGAGGATCTTGCGGAACATCTCCACGCCGGTGACGACCGTGCTCTCGGTCTGCGGGTGGATGCCGACGATCTCGACCGTGTCGCCCGTGTTGACGATCCCCTGCTCGATCCGGCCGGTCGCGACCGTGCCGCGGCCGGTGATCGAGAAGACGTCCTCGACCGGCATCAGGAACGGCTTGTCCAGGTCGCGCTCGGGCTCCGGGATGTAGGTGTCGAGTTGCGTCGCGAGCTCGACGATCTTCTCCACCTGCTCCGCGTCGCCGTCCAGCGCCTTCAGCGCCGAGCCGGTGACGAACGGGATGTCGTCGCCCGGGAACTCGTACTCGGAGAGCAGTTCGCGGACCTCGACCTCCACGAGCTCGAGGAGCTCGTCGTCGTCGACCATGTCGGCCTTGTTGAGGAACACGACGATGTACGGCACGCCGACCTGGCGGGCGAGCAGGATGTGCTCGCGCGTCTGCGGCATCGGGCCGTCGGCCGCCGACACCACGAGGATCGCGCCGTCCATCTGCGCGGCGCCCGTGATCATGTTCTTCACGTAGTCCGCGTGGCCGGGGCAGTCGACGTGGGCGTAGTGGCGCTTGTCGGTCTCGTACTCGACGTGAGAAGTCGCGATGGTGATCCCGCGCGCCTTCTCCTCCGGCGCGTTGTCGATCTCCTCGAAGGAGCGGGCCTGGCCGCCGTACCTCTCGGAGAGCACCTTGGTGATCGCCGCGGTCAGCGTCGTCTTGCCATGGTCGATGTGACCGATGGTGCCGACGTTGACGTGCGGCTTGTCCCGCTCGAACTTCTCCTTCGCCACTTTCGCGTGTCCTCTCTAAGTCTCGTTCGTATGTAGGCGAACCCGTGCAGATTACCGCGTCTACGCGGGGACGGGCTCACCGGTGCGCGCCTCGACCACCTTTTCGGCGATGTTGGGCGGCACCTCCTCGTAGCTGTCGAACTGCATCGTGTAGGTCGCCCGTCCCTGGCTCATCGACCGCACGTCCGTGGCGTAGCCGAACATCTCGCTCAGCGG
Organism: Solirubrobacteraceae bacterium; assembly: GCA_050696935.1. Classification (GTDB taxonomy): domain Bacteria; phylum Actinomycetota; class Thermoleophilia; order Solirubrobacterales; family Solirubrobacteraceae; genus DASSUW01. The sequence goes on from JBOGYU010000194.1 coordinate 2,729, forward strand.
CACGTGCGCGGTGACCACCTGGGCGTTGCCGCGCGGCTCCATGCCGTGCACCCGGCCGCGCCGGCGGTTGAGGTCGCCGATCACGTCGCCCATGTACTCCTCGGGCGTGACGACCTCGACGGCGAACACGGGCTCGAGCAGCGTGGGCTTGGCGCGCTTGGCCGCCTCCTGCAGGGCGAGCGACCCGGCAACCTTGAATGCGATCTCCGAGGAGTCCGTGTCGTGGTACTTGCCGTCGGTCAGGGTGACCCGGACGTCCACCATCGGGTAGCCGGCCTTCACGCCGTTCTCCAGCGCCTCCTCGACGCCCTTCTCCACGGCCGGGATGAACTCGGTCGGGATCGAGCCGCCCTTGATCTTGTTGACGAAGTCGAAGCCCTCGCCGGGCGCCGGCTCGATGTCGATGTAGACGATGCCGTACTGGCCCGAGCCGCCGGTCTGGCGCACGAAGCGGCCCTCGATCTTGTTCGCGGTGCCGCGCACGGTCTCGCGGTAGGAGACCTGCGGGCGGCCGACGTTCGCGTCGACCTTGTACTCGCGCAGCATCCGGTCCACCAGCACCTCGAGGTGCAGCTCGCCCATGCCGGAGATCTCGGTCTGGCCGGTCTCCTCGTTGGTGCGCACCTGGAAGGTCGGGTCCTCCTCGGCCAGGCGGCCGAGCGCGACCGACATCTTCTCCTGGTCGGACTTGGTCTTGGGCTCGATCGCCACGGAGATGACCGGGTCGTCGAACTCGATCGCCTCCAGGCGGATCGGCTTGTCCGGGGCGGCCAGCGTGTCGCCGGTGACGACCTGCTTGATGCCCACGGCCGCCGCGATGTCGCCCGCGTAGACCTCCTGGACGTCCTCGCGGTCGTTGGCGTGCATCATCAGGATGCGGCCGATCCGCTCGGTGCGGCCCGTGGTGACGTTGAGCACGCGCGAGCCGGCGTCCAGGCGCCCGGAGTAGACGCGGAAGTAGGCGAGCTTGCCGACGTATGGGTCGGCCATGATCTTGAAGGCGAGCGCGCTGAACGGCTCGTCGTCGGACGCGTGGCGGACGGCCTCGCGGTCCTCGTCGCCCTTGACCGGCTCGTGGCCGTGCACGGGCGGCACGTCGAGTGGCGAGGGCAGGAAGTCGATCACCGCGTCCAGCAGCGGCTGCACGCCCTTGTTCTTGAAGGACGAGCCGCACAGGACCGGGGTGAGCTTGATGTCCAGCGTCGCCTTGCGGATGGCGGCGACGAGGCGCTCCTTCGGGATCTCCTGCTCCTCGAGGATCAGCTCGAGGAGCTCGTCGTCGTAGTGGGAGACCTCCTCGAGCAGGTGCTCGCGCGCGATCTGCGCGTCCTCGACCATGTCGGCCGGGATCTCCTCGATCAACACGTCCTTGCCGAGCTCGTCCTTGTAGACGATCGCCTTCATGTTGATCAGGTCGACGATCCCGCGGAAGTCGGACTCCGCGCCGATCGGGAGCTGGATCGGCACCGGGTGCGCGGCCAGGCGGTCGCGCATCGTCTGCACGCCCTGGTCGAAGTTCGCGCCGATGCGGTCCATCTTGTTGATGTAGGCGATGCGCGGGACGTGGTACTTGTCGGCCTGGCGCCAGACGGTCTCGGACTGCGGCTCGACGCCGGCGACGGAGTCGAACAGCGCGATCGCGCCGTCGAGCACGCGCAGGGAGCGCTCGACCTCGACCGTGAAGTCCACGTGGCCGGGCGTGTCGATGATGTTGATCCGATGGTCCGCCCACTCGCAGGTGGTCGCGGCCGAGGTGATCGTGATGCCGCGCTCCTGCTCCTGCGCCATCCAGTCCATGGTGGCGGCGCCCTCGTGCACCTCGCCCATCTTGTGGGAGCGGCCGGTGTAATAGAGGATGCGCTCGGTCGTCGTCGTCTTGCCCGCGTCGATGTGGGCCATGATCCCGATGTTCCGGGTCTTCTCGAGCGTGTACTTGCGCGGCATGGGAAAGGTCTTTCGTCGTCTGCGTCTTCGTCCGGTCTGCCCGCGCTGCGCGCAAAAAAACGGGCCCATGCGGGCCCACGTGGCATTCCGGCAGCCCCTGAGGCGGCCAACGAATATAGCATCGGCCCGGTGGCGCGCTACGCACCCCTCGTCCCCCTGCTCGCGGGCGCGCTGCTGCTGATCCTGGCCGAGTTCCTCACGGTCCGCGAGATCCGCGCTCTCGAGGAAGTGCCGCCGGGCGGCACGAGCACCGGCGGGTCGCTGCACGGCTACGCGCTGGGCATCGTCGGCCTGGCGATGCTGCCGATGTCCTACGGGGCGGTGATGCGCGGCGCCCGCCCCGCCGCGGTCGCGCTGATCGTGCTGGCGCTTGTCGCGTGCGGGATCGTGCTGTTCGTGGACCGCCCGGTGCTCGACGACACTGGGCTCATCGGCCGCACCTACGACCTCGCGGAGGCGCGGCCGGGCACGGGCTTCTACCTCGAGAGCCTGGGAGGGGCGCTGGCGCTGGTGGGCGCCGTGGCGGCGCTCGTGCTCAGTCCACCGTCAGGACGAGCTTCCCGCGCACGTGGCCGCCCTCGACGCGCTCGTGCGCCTCGGCGGCGCGCTCGAGCGGATACGTCGCCTCCACCCGGGGACGCAGGCGCCCCTCCGCCACCAGCGGAGTGACGTGCTCGCCGAGGTCGAACCCGCTCGGGCGCACGAAGATGTAGTGGACCTCGTGGCCTGCGCGCGGCTCCGGCGGCGGCAGGGCGACCGAGGCCAGGCGCCCGCCCTTGCGCAGGATCGAGAAGGCCTGCTCGCGGCAGTCGCCGCCGAACAGGTCGAGCGCCGCGTCCGCGCCCGAGTCGGCGAGCAGGTCGCTCACGCGTGCCGGTAGGTCCCCGTCGCGGTAGTCCAGCGGCTCGGCGCCCAGCTCGCGCAGGAACTCGTGGTTGGCCTCCGAGGCGGTGGCGATGACCCGCGCGCCGCGGGCGACGGCGAGCTGGGTGGCGATGTGGCCGACCCCGCCGGCGCCGCCCGTCACGAACAGCGACTCGCCGCCGCGCACGCCCATCGCCTCGAGGGCCTGGTGCGCGGTCAGGGACACGAGCGGGAGCGCCGCCGCCTCGTCGAAGGACAGCTCGCGCGGCATGTGGGCCAGGAAGCCCTCGGGAACGGTGGTGTACTCCGCGTACGTCCCGTACTGGAGGTGATGGCGCCGGCAGTAGCCGTACACAGGGTCGCCCGGCTTGAACCACGTCACCGCCGGGCCGACCTCCTCGACCACGCCGGCGGCGTCCCACCCCAGGATCACGGGGAAGTGGAACGGCAGCTTCTGCGCCATGTAGCCGCCCCGGATCTTGGTGTCGACCGGGTTCACGCCCGCCGCCCGCACGCGCACGAGCACGCCGTCGGGCGCCACCGGCGGCGGCTCCACGTCCACGAGCTCGAGGTTCTCCCGCCCGCCCCACTCGTTCACCGCGATGGCACGCATCGCGAGGGTCTTACCCGCGTTACCAGCGGTAATGCGCGAAGGCCTTGTTGGCCTGCGCCATGCGGAAGATGTCGTCCTTGCGCTTGTACGCGCCGCCCTGCTGGGACTGCGCGTCGAGCAGCTCGTTGGCCAGCCGCTGCGCCATCGACTTTTCGCGCCGGTTGCGGGCGAACTCGACGAGCCAGCGGACGGCGAGCGTGCGGGCGCGGCGCGGCGGGACCTCCACCGGCACCTGGTAGGTGGCGCCGCCGACGCGGCGGGAGCGGACCTCCAGCACCGGCGTGAGCGCCTTGACCGAGGTCTCGAGCGCCTCGACCGGGTCCTTGCCCGTGCGCTCGCCGAGGATCGCCAGCGCGTCGTAGACGATCCGCTCGGCCTTGGACTTCTTGCCGTCGAGCATCACGCGGTTGACGACCTGCGAGACGAGCTTTGAGCGGTGGACGGGATCCGGCTCGACCGGGCGGATGGTGGCCTGGGCGCGGCGCGGCATCTCTACTTGGCCTTCACGCCGTACTGCGAGCGGGCCTTCTTGCGGTCGGACACGCCGGCCGCGTCGAGCGTCCCGCGGATCACCTTGTAGCGCACGCCCGGCAGATCCTTGACGCGGCCGCCGCGGACGAGCACGACCGAGTGCTCCTGCAGGTTGTGGCCCTCGCCCGGGATGTACGCCGTGACCTCCATCCCGTTGGTGAGCCGCACGCGGGCGACCTTGCGCAGCGCCGAGTTCGGCTTCTTCGGCGTGGTCGTGTACACGCGGGTACACACGCCCCGCCGCTGCGGGGCGGCCACGCGCTTCTTGCGCCCCTTGCCGGACTTCAGGCCGGGGGTCGCGAGCTTCTTCTTCGGGGCCTGGCGGCCCTTGCGGACGAGCTGAGAGGTCGTGGGCACGGCGCGAAAGGGTAGCAACGCGTCACTGCGGGGCGAGCTCGTTGCAGACCGCGCCCGCGAGCAGGTCGCGGGCGTGGTCGCGCTCGAGCAGGCCGGCGAGCCAGCGGGCGCTGAGGCCGTCGACGGTCGCGGTCAGCCGCTCCGCGGCCGCCTGCGGATCGGCGCCGGCCCGGATCGACCCGTCCTCGAGGCCCTCGCGGATGCGCCCGGCGACCAGCTCCACCCAGGCGTCGCAGGCCGCGCGCAGCTGCTCGCGCAGGTCGGGCTCGAACACCGCCGGCGATGACGCTGATCCTCAACGGCGTCGCCGTGCCGTGGATCGCCGTCAACCTCGTCGGCTTCCTGCTCGCCCGCCGCGGGCACTACGACCCGCACGACCTCCAGGCCTTCGCGCAGGGCCGGCGCGGCGGCCGCTACTGGTTCGCGGGCGGCTGGAACCCGCGCGCCGTCGGCGCGTGGGCGGCCGGCTCGGCGTTCGGGCTGCTGGCCGTGAACACCACCCTGTACGTCGGCCCGCTCGCCGACGTCGCGGGCGGAGTCGACGTCAGCCTCGCGGGCTCCGGCGCGATCGCCGCCGCGGCCTACGCCGCCGCGCTGGCGGTGTGGCCCGAGGACGTGTAGCTTGTACGAATCGGCGTAGAGGGTTCGACAGATCGGACGAGTCGGCGGGCGTCGTGCTGACGCTGCGTGACCTGCTGCGCGATCTGGACGTTCGGCTGGCGGCGGGCGAGGCCGGGCTCGGCGCCGCGGTGCGCTGGGTGCACATCTCGGAGATCGAGGACCCCACGCCGTGGCTCTCGGGCGGCGAGCTGCTGCTGACGACGGGGCTCCAGCTCGAGCGCCCGGAGGTGCAGGCGGAGTACGTCGCCCGCCTCGTCAAGCACGGCCTCTCCGGCCTGGGCCTCGGAACCGGGTTCTCCCACGCGAGCGTGCCCGAGGCGATGGTCGCAGCCGCAGACGAGCACGGCTTCCCGCTGTTCGAGGTCCCGTACGAGCTGCCGTTCATCGCGATCACCGAGAAGGCGTTCTCGCACCTGGTCAACGAGCACTACGCGGTGCTCAGGCGCGCGCTCTCCGCCCACGAGCGGCTCGAGCGGATCGTGCTGTCAGAGCGCGGGCTGGACGGCGTGGCCGGAGCGCTGGCCTCGTTGATCGGCGGCCCGGCGATCGTCTTCGACGCCCACGGCGAGGTGCTCGCCAGCCGCGCCGCCCGCGCCCCGCTGCGCGACGCCGCCG
>JBOGYU010000195.1:0-8261 GCA_050696935.1 Solirubrobacteraceae bacterium
GACCGCGACCTGCGCGAGGCGCTCGGGATCCGGATGCGCGCGCTGGGCGGCCGGACGCCGGCGGGCGCGCTGCTGTTCGCCTGCAACGGCCGCGGGCGCGGGCTGTTCGGGTACGACGACCACGACGCCGAGGCCGTCTCGGAGGAGCTCGCGGGCGCGCCCGCCGCCGGGTTCTTCGCGGCGGGAGAGATCGGGCCGGTCGGCGGCGAGTCGTTCCTGCACGGGTTCACGGCGACCGTCGCCGTGTTCGCGTGAGTGGGCTACGGTTCGCGCGTGAACCTCGGGGGGCGGACAGCGCTGTTGACGGGCGCGAGCGGCGGGCTCGGGCAGGCGATCGCGCGAGCGCTCGCGCGGCGCGGCGCGCGGCTCGTGCTCTCGGCCCGCCGGGTGCAGGTCCTGGAGTCGCTGGCCGCCGAGACCGGCGGGCGGGCGGTCTCGTGCGACCTCACCGACCGGTCGGCCCTGGAGCGCCTCGTGGCCGACGCGGGCCCGGTGGACGTGCTCGTGGCCAACGCCGGGCTCCCTGGCAGCGGCACGATCGACACGTTCGCACTCGCCGAGATCGACCGCGCGCTGGACGTCAACCTGCGCGCCCCGATGATCCTCGCTCGGCTGCTCGCCGCGGGCATGGCCGAGCGCGGCGGGGGGCACATCGTCTTCGTCTCCTCCCTCGCCGGCAAGGCCGCGACTCCCGGCCAGTCTATCTACTCGGCGACCAAGTTCGGCCTGCGCGGGTTCGCCCAGGGGCTGCGCGAGGACCTGCGGCCCCGCGGCGTGGGCGTCTCCACGGTGTTCCCGGGCTTCATCCGCGACGCGGGGATGTTCCACGACTCCGGTGTGCGGCTGCCCGGTTACGTGGGCACTAGGACGCCCGCGCACGTCGGCGACGCCGTGGTGAGGGCGATCGAGCACGACCGGTCGGAGATCGACGTCGCCCCCCTCCCACTCCGCCTCGGCGTCACGTTCGCGGGGGTCGCGCCGGAGGTGGCGGCGATGGTGCAGCGCCGGCTCGGCGCGAGCGAGATCGCCGCCCGGTTCGAGCCCGCCCAGCGCGACAAGCGTTAGGTCAGCTCTCGTATTCCTGCGTGACCGGGTCCCGGCGGTGGCGGTCGCCGTCACCGTTGCGGACCGCATCGCCGTCGCGCGTGACGGCCGCGATCGCGGCGAGCACCTCGTCGGCGAGGCGGGGCCCGTCGGCGTCGGAGACCGGCGTGGCGGCGATCCGCACGACGACCTCGTCGCGGTCGATCTCCTCCAGCGAGATGTGCGGCTCCGTGCGGACGGGGGTCTGGATGTTGTCCTCGAGCAGGGCCTGGATGTCGCTGGGACGCACGTCGGGTCGCAGCCGGGCGCGCAGGTCCACGGCCGCCGGCTCCCGGAGGGGCACGACCGCGGCGGAGAGCACGACGTTGTTGGGGACCATGATCGAGTCCCGGCCGCGGGCGAACGTGGTGTAGAGCAGGCCCAGCGACCCGACGACGCCCTCGATCTGGCCGGCGAGCCCGCCGGCCTGCAGGCGGACGCGGTCGCCGACCTTGAAGGGGCGCGCGGAGATGAGCACGAGGCCCGCGATCAGGTTGCCGAGCGTCTGCTGCGCGGCGAGACCGAAGACCACGGCGGTGATCGCACCACCGACGGCCAGCGTCTCCGGCTGCAGGCCTGCCACGCGGAGCGAGAACAGCGCCGCCGCGGCGATGAAGACGAGCCGGATGAGGAAGCCGACCGTGCCGGCCGTCGCGGGGTCCATCCGGCGGAACAGCGCCGGTGCCGTGAAGCGCCCCAGGTCGCGCGCCAGCGCCCAGCCGAGGATGACCATCACGATCGCGGCCCCGACGCGCACGGGCGTGTCGACCCCGAACAGCTCCTCGCGCCGCACGTACGCGAACAGCGTGACCGCGAGGAGGGGCACGATCACGAGCAGCTCGCGCTTCGCGCGCCGTGCGCGCTGGGCGGTCTGGAGCGTCAGGCTCCGCGCGTGGGCCATCTGCGAGCGGTGCAGGCGTGGCATCCCTTCAGGCAACACGCTTCTCGATACCCGGTTTCAGTCCTCCGGCCCTTCTGTGCGGCCCGTCACAGTGGCCCGGCGAATCGTGCGGCGGCCCGCCCCTGCGGCGCCCGGCGAATCGTGCGCGGCCCCCCGCCCTCCCCGGGAATCACGAACTCAGAACAGGGAGCCCTGGGCCGGCGGCCTCACCTCCTCTCGGGGGGACAGCCGCTCCAAGAGGCGGACGCTGCCGGCTCGGTGCCTGAAGCGCTGGGCGTACGTCCGGCCCGCCCACGGCGCTCCGGCGGCGCGCTCGATCGTGCGGCGCTCGTCCGCCGGCAGGTAGGCGCCGCGGGCGTACAGCCGCTCGTAGCGCGCCAGCAGGTCGGGCCGGTGCTCACGCAGCCAGGCGAAGAAGATGTCACGCACCGACCCGCGCAGGAACAGCGTGTTGCCGCCGATGTGCACGGCGCCGGCCTCGGTCGCGAGGGCGACGATCCGCTCGACCTGCTCCGGCGCGTCGTTGATGCCCGGCATCAGTGGCGCGATCAGGACGCCGGTGGGGATCCCGAGCCGGTTGAGCTCCGCCACCGCCTCCAGCCGGGCCCGCGGATGCGGCGTGTGTGGCTCGGTCGACCGCCAGGCCTTCTCGTCGAGCGTCGGGACCGACAGGCACGCGCTGACCTGCGTGCGCTCGGCGATCTCGCGCAGCAGGTCCGCGTCGCGCAGCACGAGCGGCGACTTCGTGAGGATCGAACACGGGTTCGCGAAGTCGCGCATCGCCTCCCAGATCCCGCGCATGAGCCGGTAGCGCCCCTCGACCCACTGGTACGGGTCGGTGTTCGTGCCCAGCGCCACGTGAGCGCGCTTCCAGCTCGGCCGCGCCAGCTCGGCGCGCAGCACCTCCGGGACATTCACCTTCACGACGATCTCGCGCTCGAAGTCCCGCCCTGCGTCCATGTCGAGGTACTCGTGCGTCGGCCGAGCGAAGCAGTTGTGGCTCACTACGCCGTCGGCGATGAAGTCTCCCGTGCCCGTGGTGATGTCGTAGAGCCGCATCGCCTTGCCGAGCCGCTCGATCGAAACGACACGGAGATCGGCGTTCGTCTTGATCGCCCGGCCCTCGAGATCCTGCTTGCGGGTGATCGCCGGCCCCGTCGTGTGGAAGAAGCGAAGCCGCTCGACGATCCCCCCGCGGAGCCGCACGTACGCGAGGCCGTTCTCGTTCCGCGTCGGCTCGACGACGAAGCGGAAGCCGAAGTGCGCAAGGCACGAGGTCGTCCAGCCGATGATCTCCGGATCCGTGTTCGCGATGCGGATTGCGTCGCCACACGAACCCTCCGCATCGAAGATGCCCGCCAGGAAGCCCTTGCGCCAACTGTCGGAGGGCGCGTGCGGCCAGCGAGTCACCTCGCGTATGCGCTCGACCCGCTGATACGAGCCGGTGGAGATTGCGGTGATCTCGCGGCGCGTCGCCGTCGCGACGGCGAAAACGCGCTCATTCGTAGGCACGTCGACCTGCTGTAGGAACTCCTTGGCACGACGAAGCGCCTCGAGGTCGGTGAGCGCGAGCCGGAAGCGGTGGCCTATACCGACGCGGCCAGCGTGCGAGTAGGCGAACGATGCGAGGTGGCCGTCGCCACGAACCATGCCGCACAGGTAACCGGCTCGGTAGTCGGCATCGGGCTCGGGCTGCTCCACAAACCTGCCGACACCAAGCATCGCGTTCCCCAGCGTGAGATGTGGTCGCCGGTCGCGCCCCTGCTCGGCGCCGGTCACGTGCTTCCAGCCACGGTCTGTCAGGAAGCGGTGGTCCCCGCTCGCGATCAGCTCGGTGCCGTCGGCCAGCGTGACGCGATAGGCCGGCTTGACGGTCGACCAATGCGCGCGGACGCGGGTTCGGGTGAGGTGGTGGTACTTGGGACGGGCAACCGTGCTGTAGATCTCGTCACCGATCTGCAGATCAGCCAGCGCACGGTGCGTCCCGTCCGCCATCAGGACTCGGGTGTCACCCCACAAGCAGTAGACACAGGCTTGGAGGCATCCTCTATATGGATTCACCGTCCACTCGAACGGGACGCGGGATGCGCTCGGGACGCGGTTCAGGGCCGATTTGGCGTGGACTTCGTGGAAGCGAGTGTCAACGGCCTCCGGGGCGTCGAAGGTGCGGACAACGGCGTCGGCGAAGCCCGGCAGCTTCCGCCCCTCCTCGGCCTCCACTGTCTGCGATGTCCAACGCACCGAACACATGTTCGCATGCGTGTCGGACGGCATCAATCGGTAGCGTCGGGGGCGATGGCGGACGAGGAGCACCGGCGGTTCGTGGAGGCGGCCACCGTCGACGGGCGCGGGGAGCGCGCGCACGCGATGCTCGCCGCGTGGCCGGAGTTGGCCGGCGCCGGCCTCGACTGCGCGCTCGTGCTCGGCGACGTGGAGCGGGTGGGGGACGTGGTGCGCGACGAGCCGGAGGTCGTGGCACGGAGGACGGGGGCGCGCGATTGGCCCGTGCTCCTGTACCCGTGCCACTCGGCGTTCGCCCGCGACCGGGCGGCGGACGTGCGGCAGACCGTGCGGCTGCTGCTGGGCGCCGGGGCGGATCCCAACGCGACGGCGCCGAGCCCCGACTGGCCGGGCTCGACGTGGACGCCGCTGTACGGCGCCGCCGGGCGGCTGCACGATCACCAGCTCACGCGGATGCTGCTCGCCGCGGGCGCCGACCCCGACGACGGCGAGTCGCTCTACCACGCCACGGAGACGCCCGACCACGCGTGCCTGCGCGTCCTGCTGGAGGCGGGCGCCGCGGTGGAGGGGACGAACGCGCTGCCCCACATGCTCGATCGCGAGGACCCGGAGGGCGCGCGACTGCTGCTCGAGGCGGGCGCCGACGCCACGGGCCTGCTGCCCTTCGCGGTCTCGCGCGGACGGTCGCCGGAGGTCCTGCGGCTGCTCGCCGAGCACGGAGCCGACGTGCATGCCCGCGGAGACGACGGCCGCACCGCGTACGCCGGCGCGCTGCTCAACGGCCGCGACGACCAGATGGCCGCGCTGGAGGAGCTGGGCGCGGTGCCGGAGGCCGGGCCGGCGGAGCGGCTGGCGGGAGCGTTCGCGCGCGGCGACTACGCGGCCGCCAGGGAGCTCCTTGCGGCGGGGACGGACGAGCGCGGGGTGGCGGAGACGGACGAGCGCGGAGCGCCGGAGACGGGCGAGCGGGGAGGAGCGGAGACGGGCGAGCCCACGATCGGCAGGCGCCCCGTGCGGGAGACTGGGGAAGCGGTGATCGGCGACGTGCCGCTTGACCGGCGGATCCGGGCCGCGATCGTCGGCTTCGCCGTCTCGCGCGGGCCAGACGGCGTGGCGGCGCTCGACGAGCTGGGGCTGGGCCTCGAGCTGCGCGGCTGGGAGGATGGCCGGCCGCTGCACGCCACTGCCTGGCGGGGCGATCCGGCGACAGTCGATGTGCTGCTGGCGCGCGGCGCGGAGGTCGACGCCCGCGCCTCCACGGCGCTGGCCACGCCGCTCGGATGGGCGATCCACGGCTCGCTGCACGGGCCGCCGGGAGACCACCTCGCGGTGGCGCGGCGGCTCGTCGCCGCGGGCGCTCGCGTGGACCACGGCGAGGCGGAGCAGGGCTCCGACGCGCTCGCCGCCTACCTCCTCGGCGACTAGCCCGCGCGTGCGACGAGCGACATCTCGCCCGTCAGGGTCTGGCTGGTGGCGCCGGTGATCTGGACCGGCACGATCTCGCCGGGCGCGGCGAGGCCGTCGAAGTTCACGACCTTATTGTGCGTGGTACGGCCGCGGACGCGGCTGGCGTCGGTCCGGGACGTGCCCTCCACGAGCACGTCGAGCGTGCGGCCGACGAAGCGCTGCGCCCGCTCCCGCGCGCGGCGTTGCACGACCTCCACGAGTCGCTCCATCCGCGCAACCGCCATGTCGTGCGGCACGAACGCGTCGGTCATCTTCGCCGCCTCCGTGCCACGCCGGGGCGAGTAGATGAACGTGAACGCGCCGTCGTAGCCGACCTCCTCGGCGACCTGCAGCGTCTCCTCGAAGTCCGCCTCGGTCTCCCCCGGGAAGCCGACGATGATGTCGGTGGTCAGCGCGCAGTCCGGCACGTGCTCGCGGATCAGCGCGACGCGGTCCATGTAGCGGCCGCGGTCGTACGTCCGGCGCATGGCCTTCAGGATCCGCGAGGAGCCCGACTGCAGCGGCAGGTGGATGTGCTCGCAGACGGACTCCAGCTCCTCGTGCGCGCGAATGACGTCCTCGCGCATGTGCGCCGGGTGCGGGCTGGTGTAGCGGATGCGGTCGATCCCCTCGATCGCGTCCACCGCCGCCAGGAGCTCGGAGAACCGGCGCGGCCGCGGACGCAGCCGGATGCCGTACGAGTTGACGTTCTGGCCGAGCAGGGTGACCTCGCGGACCCCGTCGGCGGCCAGCGCCTCGATCTCTGCAACGACCTCCTCCAAGGGGCGCGACACCTCGCGACCCCGGGTGGAGGGAACGATGCAGAACGCGCAGCGCATGTTGCAGCCGGCGGAGATCTGCATCCACGCCTGGAACTGCCGCGCGCGCTTGGCGGGCAGGTGACCGGTGAAGCCCTCGAACTCGAAGAACCCCTGGGCGGTCAGGGAATCGGCCGTGAGGAACTCCGCGAGCTTGTGGACCTGGCCGGGGCCGAAAGCGACGTCCACGAACGGGAACTGGCGGAAGACCTGCTCCTTCACCGACTGCGCCCAGCACCCGCCGACCCCGATCACCCGCTCGGGATCGCGCTGCTTGAGCACGCGCGCCTCCTGGAGGTGGGCGACGAACCGGTCGTCGGCCTTCTCCCGGATCGAGCAGGTGTTGAAGAGGATGAGGTCGGCGTCCCGGCGGGCCGCGACCTCGGTGTAGCCCAGCGACTCGAGCATGCCCTTCATCCGCTCGGAGTCGTGCTCGTTCATCTGGCACCCGAAGGTGGTGACGTGGAACGACTTCATCCCGCGTCCAGGGTAGTCAACGCGCGTAGTCGGTCGCCCTCGACTCCCTGATCACGGTCACCTTGATCTGACCCGGGTACTCGAGCTCCTGCTCGATCTCGCGAGCGATCTCGTGCGAGAGCAGGACCGCGGCGTCGTCGTCGAGCGAGCCGGGAGCCACCATGACGCGGATCTCGCGGCCGGCCTGCATGGCGTAGACCTTGTCTACGCCGTCGTGGCGGGTCGCGATCTGCTCGAGGTCGCGCAGGCGCTTGACGTACTGCTCGAGCGACTCGCCGCGGGCGCCGGGGCGGGCGCCCGAGAGCGCGTCGGCGGCCTGGACGATCACCGCCTCGATGGTCTGCGGCTCGACCTCGTTGTGGTGCGCCTCCATCGCGTGCGCGACGGCCTCGGACTCGCCGTGGCGGCGGGCGAGGTCGCCACCCACCAGCGCGTGCGGGCCCTCCACCTCGTGGGAGACGGCCTTGCCGATGTCGTGCAGGAGCGCGGCCCGGCGGGCGGTCTTGGCGGACGCGCCGAGCTCGTCGGCCATCATCGCGGCGAGGTGGGCGCACTCGATCGCGTGGGCGAGCACGTTCTGACCGTAGGACGTCCGGTACTTGAGGCGGCCGAGGATCCTGGTGAGCTCGGCGTCGAGGCCCTGGACGTTCGCGTCGAAGCAGGCCTGCTCGCCGGACTCGGCGATGTGGCTCTCCAGCTCGGACTTGGCCTGGTAGTAGGTCTCCTCGATGCGGGCCGGATGGATGCGTCCGTCCTGGAGGAGCTTCTCGAGCGTCATGCGGGCGATCTCCCGGCGGACGCCGTCGAAGCCGGACAGGACCACCGCGTTGGGCGTGTCGTCGATGATGAAGTCGACCCCGGTGAGGTGCTCGAGCGCGCGGATGTTGCGCCCCTCCCGGCCGATGATGCGGCCCTTCATGTCGTCGGCCTGGAGCTGGACCACCGAGACGGTCGTCTCCGCCGCGTGGCCGGCGGCGAGCCGCTGCATCACGACGGAGAGGATGTTGCGCACGCGCCGCTCGGCGTCGCGCTTGGTCTCCTCCTCGATCGCCCGCAGCCGGCGCGCGGACTCGTGGCGCACCCGATCCTCGAGCTCCTTCAGCAGCAGCGCCTTGGCCTGCGAGGCCGAGAGGCCGGATGTGCGCTCGAGCTGGCGAACTGTCCGTTCGCGGACATCCTCGATCTCGGCCTCGCGACCGGCGAGGACCCGCTCGCGCTCGGCGACCTCGGCCGCGCGACCTTCGAGCGCCTCCTCGCGGGCGAGCAGCCGCTCCTCCAGGCGGCCGGCCTCGGCG
>JBOGYU010000196.1:0-8261 GCA_050696935.1 Solirubrobacteraceae bacterium
GGGCTGGCCGACCGCCGTCCAGCGGGCGCTGCCGGCGGCGATCGCGGCGGCGCGGGCACGGGCGGTCGACGCCCACGCCGGACAGACGCTCGAGCTGGGCCGGATCCGGATGCGGATGCTGTGGCCGCCGCCGCCACCGCGCGGATTCCGGCCGGAGGGGGACCCGAATGACCGTGCCCTCGTCGCGCACGTCGAGTCCGGTGACTTCGACCTCCTCCTGCCCGCCGACGCCGAGTCGAACGTCACGGCCGCGCTCCCGCTCCCGCAGGTGGAGGCGCTCAAGGTCGCCCACCACGGCAGCGCCGACGAGGGCCTCCCCGCCATGCTCGAGCGAACCGATCCCGAGCTCGCAGCGATCGAGGTCGGCCGCAACTCCTACGGCCACCCGGCGCCCTCCACGCTGTCAGCGCTGAACGTGGTCCCGCACGTCGTCCGCACCGACCGGGACGGGACCATCCGCCTGCGCGTGAGCGGCGGCGAGATGCGCGTGGAGCGCTCGGGGGCGTGAGCTCGGACGGGCGGCCGCCTATAGTCGCCGGGCCATGAGCCGAGTCGCGCGCTACGGGAAGGCGGTGGCCCGCGAGGGGCAGGGCGAGGAGCTCGCGCGACTCCTGCTCGGCGCCGCCGGCGACCTCGCCGGCGATCCCGGCTGCGAGCTGTACCTGGTCAACCGCCAGGTGGACGCGCCCGACGTCATCTGGGTCACGGAGCTGTGGCGCAGTCAGGCGGACCTCGACGCGTCGATCGAGCAGATCCGAGGGAGCGACGACGTCGCCGCGGTGATGGCGCTCGTCGAGGATTGGGAGATGGTCGAGCTCGAGCCGCTCGGCGGGAAGGGGCCGGGCGGCGGCGGCCGAGACGGCGTCTAGACTCGCCCACCCGTGCCCAGCTTCAAGGCCGCCTATCTGATCCACGGCGACGACCACGGCCGCATCGCCGAGCGCCGCGCCCGCCTGCGGGCGATGGCCGAGGCGGAGAGCGGCTCGGCCGGGGTGGAGCTGTTCGAGCAGGACGCGTGCTCCGCCGACGCGGTCGCCGCCGCCCTGTCCGCGATGACCTTCGCGCTCGGCCGGCGGTTCGTGATCGCGGACGGCGTCGAGCGCTGGAAGGACGGCGACGTCGCCCCCGTGGCGGCCGCGATGGAGACGATGGACCCCGTAGCCCTCACGGTCGCGTTCTTCGCGCGCGAGGACGGCCGGGCGAAGGCGCCCGCCGCCCTGCACGAGGTGGTCGAGGCGGCCGGCGGGCAGTTCGCCGCCGAGATGGCGCTCAAGGCGCGCGAGCTGCCACGCTGGGCCGCCAGGCAGGCCGCGGAGCTCGGCGTCGAGCTCGACCAGCAGGGCGCCCGCGCGCTGATCGCCCAGGTCGGGGAGCGCCAGCAGCGGCTGCTGCGCGAGCTCGAGAAGCTCGCGCTCGAGCACGGCCCGGGCGCGCACCTGGGCATCGAGGAGGTCCAGGAGAGCTGCGCCACGTCCGCGGAGCGCAAGCTGTGGACGCTCGCCGACGCGCTCGTGGCCGGCGACGAGAAGACCGCCACGCGGGCGCTGCTCGAACTGCGTCAGCAGGGCGAGCGGCTCCCCGGCCTGCTGTACCAGATGGTCCGCCGCGTCCGCGACGCCCTCGCCATCGCCGAGGCGCTCGCCGCCGGCCGGCCCGCCGCCCAGGTCCGCCGCTCCCTGCGCATGCCCTCGTTCGCCGCCGACCGCCTGATCGCCGACGTCTCAAAGCGCGACGCCGACGCCTACCGTCGCGCGCTCGAGCTGCTCGCCGACCTCGAGGTCGAGAGCCGCGGGGGAGGAGGCGGCGTCCTGAGCGAGGACACCGCCGCGGTCAGGGCCGTGCTCGCCGCGGCGCGCTGAACCGTCGAGCGTCGACGTCGTCGGCGTGAGCCCGACGAACTCGACAGTCGGCGTTAAGAGCCGGCGCGAACCCGCGCGGCGCGGGTCTTCTTGCGGGCGCCGTTGTTGCGGTGCAGCGCCCCGCGCTTGACCGCCTTGTCGATCAGCTTCACGAGCTCGCGATGCTCGCCGTCGGCGCGCGAGTCGTCGCCCTCGGCCACCGCGGCCTGCAGGCGGCGGAAGTACGTCTTGATCGCCGAGGTGTACTGCCGGTTCTCCGCCCGCTCGCGCAGCGACCGCTGGTTGCGCTTGATCTGTGAGGCGATGTTGGCCATAACGCACGAAGCCGCGGACCTTCCCCGCGGCGTTCCATAGGCGGCCGGAGGCCGCCCTACGACATCAAAACGCGGGGCTGGACGCCCCGCGGAGCACTACTATAGCGCGCCGCTTGTCGGCGCCCTCCCGCCAGCCCAGGCGCGTGGCCGTGAACACGGCGATCTTCTCCGTGGCCACGGGGCTCTCGCGCATCGCCGGCCTCGCACGCGAGGTCGTGGCCGCGAGCTACTTCGGAACGAGTGCCGCGATGTCCGCCTTCACGGTGGCCTATCAGGTGCCGGCGCTGGTCCGCTCGCTGTTTGCCGACGCCGCGCTGTCGGCGGCGTTCGTGCCGGTGTTCACGGAGCTGCTCGAGCACAAGCGCCACCGCGAGGCCTTTCTGATGGCGAGCGCGCTGTTCGGCCTGATCCTCGCGGTGCTCGGCGCGATCACGGTCGCGTTCGTCCTCCTGGCCGGGGTGATCATGCCGGTGTTCACAGGGCCGGAGTTCGGGCCGGTGCTCGACGCCCTGACCGTCGGCTTGAGCCGGGTCCTGTTCCCGATCGTGATCCTTCTCGGCCTCAACGGGCTGCTCGTGGGTGTCCTCAACGCGCACGACCACTTCTCGGTGCCGGCGTTCTCCGCGCTGGTCTGGAACCTCGTGATCATCGCGGCGCTGGTGGCGCTCACGCCGCTGTTCGACGGGCCCGACCAGCTCTATGCCTACGCGATCGGGGTCGTGGCCGGCACCGCGGTCCAGTTCGCGATGGCCATCCCGCCGCTCCGGCGTCTCGGCATCCCGCTCGGGATCGGTCTCGAGTGGGGCGACCCGCGAATCAGGCGCATCCTGGTGCTGATGCTGCCCGTGGCGATCGGGCTCGGGCTGATCAACTTCAACCTGCTGATCAACTCGTTCTTCGGCTTCCGCGTCTCCGAGGAGGCGCCGTCGGCGATCGACCGCGCGTTCCGGATCTACATGCTCCCGCAGGGGATGTTCTCGGTCGCCGTCGCCACCGTGCTGTTCCCGACGCTGTCGCGGTTCGCGGCCCGCGGGGACATCGACGGGCTGCGCCGGACGGGCGCCAACGGGGTGCGGCAGATCTTCCTGCTGCTGATCCCCGCCGCGGCGGCGACGATCGCGCTGGCCGAGCCGATCACCCGCTTGGTCTACGAGCGCGGCGAGTTCGACGCCGACTCGACCCGCCAGGCGGCCGAGGCGCTGTTCTGGTTCTCGTTCTCGCTGCCGTTCGCGGGCGCGAACCTGCTGCTCACCCGCACGTTCTTCTCGCTGCAGAGCCCGTGGGCCCCGACCGCTCTCGCGGGGGTGACCCTGGTCATCAACGTTGCCGTCTCCGGCGCCCTCTACGGGCCGTTCGGCATCGGCGGCGTGGTGATCGGGAGCGTCGTGGCGACGGCCGCGATGACGGCCGGCCAGGCGTTCTTCCTGCGCGACCGCCTGCGCGGCCTGGAGCTGCCGACGACGCTGAGGGCCGTCACGCAGATGGTGGGCGCCGCCGCGATCCTCGGCGGCGTCGCGTACGGCACCTGGTGGGCCCTGGACGAGGCGCTCGGCCGCTCGCTGGCCGCGCAGCTCGTCTCCGTCGGCGGCGCGCTCGTCCTCGGCAGCGCCGCCTACGCCGCCGTCGTGCTCGCGCTGCGCATCCCGGAGGCGCGCCAGATCCTCCAACTGCTGCGACGCCGCGCCTCCTAAGCTTGAGCGCGGCTCATGGCCGACCAGGCGCACATCCGCAACTTCTCGATCATCGCCCACATCGACCACGGCAAGTCGACGCTGGCGGATCGCATCCTCGAGCTCACCCACACGGTGAACCCGCGCGCCATGCGCGAGCAGGTCCTGGACTCGATGGACCTCGAGCGCGAGCGCGGGATCACGATCAAGGCCCAGGCCGTGCGCGTCTTCTACACCGCCCGCGACGGCGAGAGCTACCAGTTCCACCTGATCGACACGCCCGGGCACGTGGACTTCACGTACGAGGTCTCCCGCTCCCTGGCCGCCTGCGAGGGCGCGCTGCTGGTGGTCGACGCCTCCCAGGGCGTCGAGGCCCAGACCGTCGCCAACACCTACCTGGCGATCGACTCCGGGCTGGAGCTGATCCCGTGCATGAACAAGGTCGACCTTCCCGGCGCCGAGCCCGAGCGCGTCGGCCAGGAGATTGCCGAGCTGATCGGCGAGCCGCCCGAGAGCACGAGGCGGATCAGCGCCAAGACCGGCGACGGCGTGCAGGATCTGCTGGAGGAGATCGTCGCCCGCGTGCCGCCGCCCGACGGCAACGCCGACGCGCCACCGCGCGCCCTCATCTTCGACTCCGAGTTCGACCAGTACCGCGGCGTGATCGCATACGTGCGCGTGGTCGACGGCACCTTCCGCAAGGGCGAGGCGATCCGGGCGATGGCCGCCGGCACCGAGGCCGACATCGACGACATCGGCTTCTTCACGCCGCTCCAGACGCCCGCGGACGAGCTGCACGCGGGCGAGGTCGGCTACCTGATCACCGGCATCAAGGACGTGACGCGCCTGCGCGTCGGCGACACGCTGACCACGAAGTCGAGCAGGACCGACGAGGCGCTCCCCGGATACCGCGAGGTCAAGCCGATGGTGTTCTGCGGCCTGTTCCCGATGAACAACGACGACTACCCGGAGCTGCGCGACGCGCTCGAGAAGCTCACGCTCAACGACGCCGCGCTCTCCTGGGAGCCGGAGACCTCCGACGCGCTCGGCTTCGGCTTCCGCTGCGGCTTCCTCGGCCTGCTGCACATGGACATCGTGCGCGAGCGGCTCGAGCGCGAGTACGACCTCGAGCTGATGGCCACGATGCCGTCCGTGGAGTTCGAGGTCACGCTCACCGACGGCGACGTGATCCCGGTCCACAACCCGACCGACATGCCCGACCCGGCGCGCATCGCCGAGGTGCGGGAGCCGTACATCCGGGCCTCCATCCTCGCCCCGAAGGAGTACATCGGGCAGATCATGGAGCTCTGCCAGGAGCGCCGCGGGACCCACAACGGCATGCACTACCTGTCGGCCGAGCGCGTCCAGATCACCTACGACCTGCCGCTGGCGGAGATCGTGCTCGACTTCTTCGACCAGCTGAAGACCCGCACGCGCGGCTACGCGTCGCTCGACTACGAGCCGATCGGCCTGCGGCCGTCCAACCTCGTCAAGCTCGACGTGCTGCTCGGAGGCGACCCCGTCGACGCGCTCTCGATGGTCGTCCACCGCGACAAGGCGTACGACCAGGGGCGCACGCTGACCGAGCGCCTGCGCAAGAAGATCCCGCGCCAGCAGTACGACGTGCCGATCCAGGCCGCCGTCGGCGCGAAGATCATCGCCCGCGAGACCGTCAAGGCCTTCCGCAAGGACGTCACGGCCAAGTGCTACGGCGGCGACATCACGCGCAAGCGCAAGCTGCTCGAGCGGCAGAAGGAGGGCAAGCGGCGGATGAAGCAGGTGGGACGGGTCGAGGTGCCCCAGGAGGCGTTCCTCGCCGTGCTCGAGCTGGGGGACGAGTGACGCGCGCGACGTATGCAGTCGGTCGCGAGAAGGTGCGCGAGTACGCGCACGCGGTGGGGGAGACCGACGCCCGCTACCTCGATCCCGAGGCGGCGCGTGCCGCGGGCTTCGCCGACGTGGTCGCGCCCCCGATGTTCGCCGCCGTCTACTGCGCGCCGGCGATCGGGCCCGCGATCCTGGACCCCGACGTGGGGATCGACTTCGCGCGGATGGTCCACGGCGCCCAGGAGTTCACGTGGCACGAGCCGGTCGTGGCCGGCGACGAGATCACCACGGACGCGGCGCTCGAGGAGTCCTCCGAGCGCGGGGGCCTGAAGTTCTTCACCTTCAAGACCCGCTCGGTCAACCAGCGGGGCGAGCGCGTGAGCGAGGGGCGATGGACGAACATCGTGAGATGAAGGTCACGCCCGACCGCTACGTCACCTACCGCTACGCGGGCGCGAGCGGGGACTTCAACCCGATCCACCTCGACGACGAGTTCGCGCGCTCCATCGGCCTGCCCGGCCGGATCCTGCACGGGCTGTGGACGATGGCGCAGGTCGCCCGCGCGCAGGGCGACGGGCTGAAGCTCCAGTCGCTCTCCGTGCAGTTCCGCGGCATGGGCGTGCCCGAGCAGGAGATCCTGATCCAGTCGCGCGGTCTAGGCGAGGTCGAGTGCGAGGCCGTGCAGGGCGACAACCGCCTCGTCCGGCGCGGCCGCGCCGTTGTCAGAATGGATTAGGTGCTCTCTCCCCGTCAGGAGCTGCTGCTGGGCAAGGTGGTCGACGGCTTCGCCGCGACAGGCCAGCCCGTGAGCTCGAAGGCGCTGGCCGCCGACCCGGACGTCGACTGCGGGCCGTCGACCATCCGCAACGAGCTCGCCGTGCTCGAGGAGCGCGGCCTGCTCGCGCACCCGCACACGTCCGCGGGGCGCGTGCCGACCGACGCCGGGCACCGCTACTTCGTCGACCGCCTGCTGCCGGCGCGGCGCGAGACGCGGTCCGGGCTCCAGCTCTCGCTCGTGCGCCGCGAGGTCGACGAGGCGATGCGCGTGACCACCGAGACGCTGTCGCAGGTCACGAACCTGCTGGCGATCGTCACCGCGCCGCCGATCGGCACCACGACGATCCGCCGCATCGAGGTGCTCCCGCTCCAGCCGCAGGTTCTGATGGTCGTGATCATCACCTCCACCGGCGGCGTCTCCAAGCGCGTGTTCACCTTCGAGCATCCGGTCGATCCCGGGCTCGCGGATTGGGCGGCCTCCTACCTCAACGAGCAGCTCGTCGGGATGGGGCTCGGCGCCCGGATGCTGCACAGCAAGCTCGACGACCCCGGGCTGCACCCCACCGAGCGCGCCTTCCTCGCGCAGCTCGCGCCCGCGTTCACCGGGCTGGCAGACACCGCGGAGAGCACGCTGTACGTCGACGGCGCCGCGCGGCTGCTGTCCGAGCACCGCTTCCAGGACGTCTCGCAGCTGAACGAGCTGCTGGAGGCGCTCGAGCGCCGGGTGTCGCTGCTCGGGGTGCTCTCGCAGGCGCTCGACGAGCGCGACATCTACGTCCGGATCGGCGGCGAGAACGAGATGCCCGCGCTGCGCTCGCTGTCGCTGGTGGCCGGCAACTACGGCCTGCCGCAGCGCAACCTCGGCACCGTGTCGGTGATCGGGCCGACCCGCATGGACTACGCGGGCGCCATCATGACCGTGCGCGAGGCGGCGATCCAGCTCTCCCGCTTCGTCGAGGACATCTACTGATGCCGCGGGACTACTACGAGGTGCTCGGCGTCGGCCGCGACGCCGACGAGGCCGCCGTCAAGAAGGCGTTCCGCCGGCTGGCGCGCGAGCTGCACCCGGACGTCAACGCCCACGATCCGGACGCGGAGGCGAAGTTCAAGGAGGCCGCCGAGGCCTACGAGGTGCTGTCGGACTCCGAGCGCCGCCAGCTCTACGACGCGTACGGCCACGAGGGGCTGAAGACCGGCGGCTACGCGCCCGACTTCGAGAGCTTCGGCTCGATCTCCGACCTGTTCTCGGCCTTCTTCGGGGCCGGCGGGTTCGACGCGGCGTTCGGCGGCGGCCGGATGCGCGGTGGGCCCGTGCAGGGCGGGGACGTGGCGGTGGCCGTGGCGGTCGAGCTCGCCGAGGCGGCCCACGGCAAGCCCGTCGAGGTGTCCTACGACGCCCGCACGCGCTGCGGGACCTGCCACGGCAACGGCGCCCAACCCGGGACGCCGATCGTCACCTGCCCGCGCTGCCACGGCTCCGGCCAGCTCCAGGCGGTCTCCCGGACCGCGTTCGGCCAGCTGGTGCGCTCCGCGGTGTGCGACCGCTGCGGCGGCGACGGCCGGCTGCCGCAGGAGCCGTGCCAGACCTGCCGGGGCGAGGGCATGGTGGTCGAGCAGCGCCGGGTGCAGGTCGAGATCCCGGCCGGCATCAGCGATGGCCAGCGGATCCGGCTCAGCGGCCGCGGCCACGCCGGCGAGCGCGGCGGGCCGAACGGCGACCTGTACGTGGTCGTGCGCGTGCGGGAAGACGAGCGCTTCCTGCGCGACGGCGGCGACCTGGTGACGGTGGTCGACGTGCCGGCGCCACTCGCGGC
>JBOGYU010000197.1:0-8247 GCA_050696935.1 Solirubrobacteraceae bacterium
TCGCAGCCTTGTCGCGCGTCGCCGCCGCGGCCTCCAGCGGATTCCCGGGGAGCCCCAGCCGCTCGGCCGCGAGCGCGGCCACGCGCACTCCCTGGTCG
Source organism: Solirubrobacteraceae bacterium (assembly GCA_050696935.1). Taxonomy (GTDB): domain Bacteria; phylum Actinomycetota; class Thermoleophilia; order Solirubrobacterales; family Solirubrobacteraceae; genus DASSUW01. Next base: position 99 of record JBOGYU010000197.1, read on the forward strand.
TCGACGGCCACCACCGCGTCGAGCGGCCTCTCCTTCGCCACCGCCGCGATCGCTTCCGCGGCCGCCTCCGGTCGTCGCAGGTCGAGCGTCAACTGGGTGTCGCCCATTGACACGAGCCGCCGCTCGGACGCCACCACGACCTCGACCCCGAGCGCGCGGGCGGCGGTGAGGAAGTCGGCCGCCCGGTAGGTGGCCGTCGGCAGCAGGAGGAGCACACGAGCCACACCGTTAGCATAGGTCCGGACCCGATGAGCGCCGACGATCAGACCTCCGGCGAGCGGTGGCTCGACATGACCAACGCCGCCTACGACAAGGTCACGGGCTTCCTGCTCCAGGTTGCCGAGCCCGAGCGCCAGGCGATGTGGATCGAGGTGACCGGCACCTCCGCCAACCAGTGGACCTGCAGCATCTCGCTCAAACCGCTCGACGCGGCGGCGCCCCACGACGCCATCGTCCGCCACCGCGACCTCGCGATCGTGGTCCCCGAGTGCGACTTCGACAAGGTCCGCGGCGCGACGATCGACTGGCTGGACGACCCGTTCGGCACCAGCGGCCTGCGCGTAGATAACCCCAACACGCCGAGCCCAGCGATCGGCGCGCGACCGCCCGCCGACCTGAGCGGCGATGTGGCCCAGCGCGTGATCCAGGTGCTTGACCGGCAGGTGAACCCGGCGATCGCCGGGCACGGCGGCCGCGCCGAGCTCGTGGCGGTCGAGCAGGGAACCGCCTACCTCAGGCTGGGTGGCGGCTGTCAGGGCTGCGCGATGGCCACCGTCACCCTCAGCCAGGGGATCGAGAGGTCCATTATTCAGGCGGTGCCGGAGATCACGAACGTGGTGGATGTGACCGACCATCAGAGCGGCACGAACCCCTACTTCGAGGCCGCGAAGAAGTAGCGGCGGCCACCGCCACCGGGCGGGGGACGAAGCGGTCGTCTTCCTCGCCATACCACCGCCCGCGTTCCGGGAGCGCACTCGCCGTGATCCGGGCGCGCCCCGACGTGAGCGACGAGCCGGCCGAAGCCCGCCGCGCCGCTCGCCTCCTCCATGCCTACGAGCTGCGGTTCTGGGACGCGCTCGCAGACGGCGTCTGACCCGCACGCGCTTGGGCTACGCCGGCCTGGGCGTCGAGATCGCCGGCCAACTCGACTGCGCGTGGGGAGTCCCTCGAGGTTCCCGTGCACAGCACCGACCACCGCTGGCAGGCCGAACATCCGTCGGGGAGCTCGTGGACCGCGGGCCGGAGCCGGTCCGGAGCGAGCCGGTCAAGCGCGCTTCCGCGCGACGTCGATACCTGGGAGGACTACGCGGCGATGCGTCGCGCATGCCGGAGTCGGCGCAGAACCCGGCCGAGTGGCCTACCCGCCGATGTAGGACATCTCGACCTTCGGCAGGCCGGCCGTCTCCGCCGTGCGCAGCTCCGAGTAGCGGTCCTCCCGCATCCGCCAGATCCCGCCGATCGCCGCGGAGATCTCCGCATCGGAGGCACCGCCGCGCAGCAGCGCGCGCAGGTCGTGGCCTGCGACGGCGAACAGGCAGGTGAACAGCTTGCCCTCGGCCGACAGCCGGGCGCGCGTGCAGCCGCCGCAGAACGTCCGGGTCACCGAGGCGATCACGCCGATCTCGCCGCTGCCGTCGCTGTAGCGCCAGCGCTCGACGACCTCCCCGGGGTAGTTCGGCGCGACCGGCTCGAGCGGCAGCTCGGCGTCGATCATCGCGACGATCTCCGCCGCCGGCACCACGTCGTCCATCCGCCAGCCGTTGCTGTGGCCGACGTCCATGTACTCGATGAAGCGCACGATGTGGCCGCTGTCGCGGAAGTGGCGGGCCATCGGCACCACGCTGTCCTCGTTGACGCCGCGCTTGACGACCATATTGATCTTGATCGGCCCGAGCCCCGCGGCGGCGGCGGCCTCGATCCCCGCCAGCACGCGCTCGACCGGGAAGCCGACGTCGTTGATCGCGGCGAACACCTCGTTGTCGAGGCTGTCGAGGCTGACCGTGATCCGGCGCAGCCCGCCGTCTTTGAGCGCCTGTGCCTTCCTCGCCAGCGCCGAGCCGTTGGTCGTCATCGCCAGGTCCCCGAGCCCAGGGATACGGGCGAGCATCTCGACCAGCCGCTCCACCTGCCGGCGCACGAGCGGCTCGCCGCCGGTCAGGCGAATCTTCTCCACCCCATGGTCGGCGATGAAGATCCGCGCGAGGCGCTCGATCTCCTCGAACGTCAGAAGCTCGGCGCGCTCGAGGAACTGGTAGTCGCGCCCAAAGACCTCCTTGGGCATGCAGTAGATGCAGCGGAAGTTGCAGCGATCGGTGACCGAGATCCGCAGATCGCGCAGCGGCCCGGGCCAGCGTGTCGGTGACCGTCATCACGATCATTCTCCCACGCCCCGGCAGCGCCGAACAGGCGGCGGCCCTCGCGCACGTGGTCAACCGCGCGTAGGACAAGCCGATGGCAGCTGCCGCGACCCGGCGCCGACTTGCCTGCCGAGCTCGTCGCGTGCGACGAGAACGGGGACGTCGAGCCGGCGGAGCGTGGGTTCGGCGCGGCGGTCGAGCTCGCGTAGCTGCGTGAGATCGGCTCGTTTCGTCTCTTCGGCGATTAGGGCCGGCATCCCTGAGGCGGATTGGGCGGACCTGGGCGCCGCAGCTGAGCTAACGCCGAGCGCTGCCCGCGACGCCCGCTCAGGACTGCGATGAATGAGGGCCTCCCCGGGTGGCACGCTCCTCCGTGTTGATTCGAGGAGCGAGCTTCGAGGAGGCCCGTGTTCATGTTGCACGCTGGATTGGATCTGAGTCGGCGTCGGCTCGATGTGTGCCAGTTGTCCGATCACGCCGAGGTAGTCGAGCAGACGGCGGCGCCGCCGGACGCGGATGGGTTGCGTGGCCTGGTCGCTCGCGTGGCGCGTTACCGGCAGCCGGTGAGGGCGGTGATCGAGTCGATGAGCGGGGCGCGGTTCGTGCACGACACGCTCGAGGAGCACGGCTGGGAGGTGCTCGTCGCCGACGCGCAGAAGGTCAAGGGGCTCGCGCCGCTGGCGTGCAAGACCGACAAGATCGACGCGCAGGTCCTCGCGGTGCTCTCCCAGCGCGATCTGGTGCCGGCGATCTGGCTGCCCGACCCGAGCATCCGGCGTGAGCGCGAGCTGGCGCGCTTCCGGCTGCACCTCGTCCGTCACCGCACCACCTTGAAGAACCGCATCCACGCGACCTTGATCACGTTCGGGCACCCGTGCCCGGTGTCAGACCTGTTCGGGCTGGCCGGGCGCGAGTTGCTCGACCGGCTCCAGATCCCGGACCCGTGGCGGCGCAACGTCGACGTCGCGCTGGAGTTGATCGACGATCTTGAGCTGCAGATCGCGCGACTGACGGTCGAGCTCAAGCGTCAGGGCGCCGATCACCGCTACATCCCGCTGCTCGTGACGGCGCCCGGGTTCGGCTGGATCAACGCGTTCACGGTCGCCTCAGAGATCGGCGACATCGAGCGCTTCGCGTCGCCGGCCAAGCTCTGCGGTAACACCAGGCTGTGCCCGCGCGTCTTTCAGTCGGGCTCGACCGATCGCTGCGGCCCGATCTCAAAACACGGCCCGCGCTACCTGCGCTGGGGGCTGTTCGAGGCCGCCATGAACGCCTGCAAGCTTGCGTGAGAGATCGATCTGGGCGACTTTGGGGCCGCGTTGGCGGCCCAGCCAACCAACCGTTCGCTCCGGCAGGCGCCGGTTTTCGTCTAGCCGCCTGACGGCTCTCTTTGGAAACCCACCACCCCTGCCGCGGGCCCTAACCCCCCGACGGCCACACGCACTTGACACCCGGCCCTCATTCATAGAGACGAGATGCGACGGTGTCGCTCGGCTCTCGTCTCGTGCTCGAATCCCACGCGAAGCAGGTGTCCGAGGAGTCGACGCTGCGGCCTTAAGTCAACGGCCTTGGGGGCTAGCCGGCCGTTCGTCAGAGGCGTGGCTCTCGACGGTGGCGTCGCAGCGCGCCCGCTACTAGTCGGACGAGCGGGCGGGGTGCAGCCGCGTGAACGTCTCGTACGCCGTGCGGCAGCTCGGGCACGCGGCGAGATGTTCGCGCGCCTCCTTCGCCTGCGCGGCCGTGGCGCGGCCGGCGGCGAGGCTTGCGAACCTCGACGCGTACCCGGGGCACCAGTCGCTGGCGAGGTAGGCGACCAGCTTGCGGTTGATCGCGGTGGTGGCGCGCTCGAACAGGCGGGAGTACTGGCGGTGGGTGATGTCCAGGGCGGCCATCACCTCGTCGGGCGAGCGCCCCTCGAGGTAGCGCATGGTCCACACGGTGCGCGCGCGCCGCTCGATGGTGAGCAGGATCTGGGTCACGAGCTCGGCCAGCTCGCGTCGCTCGACCTGCTCGCTGACCGAGGGGCGGCGGTCGGCGATCGCTTCGACGCTCGGTCCTCCGGTGCTCTCGGCCGTGGCTGCGAGCTCGTCAAAGGAGGTGGCGGGATGGCGGCGCTGGCTGCGCAGCTGCATCTTGCGTTGGTTGACGATCACCTGGCGCAGGAACGCGCGCGGGTTGCGGATCGGCTCGCCGTCGCGCTCCTTGGCCCACGCCGCGGTGACCGCGATCTGGAACAGGTCGCCGAAGGCGTCCCGTCCCCCGGGACCGCCGAGCCCGAGCTGCCGGGCGAGCGTCACGAGCAGCGAGGCCTGCAGCTCGCCGTAGCGGGCGAGCCAGGCGCCCGAGTCATTGGGGGGTGGGGCCGCTGCCGGGCTCAAGTGTGCCTCCCGGGGTGCGAGATGCTGAACGGTAAGCGCCCTGGGCCGACGATCGAGTGACCGCGCAAGGCGCAATCGATCCATGCTCTCCCCGTCTCGGTGCGCGAGCCCGAGGTGCCGAGAGAGCGGGGCGACTTGCGATCGGACAAGACGGTGGGGCCAGACGTGGCGCTCGCCCTGGATCGGATCGGGACCTTCCCCCTGCCGAGGGACACTCCCGCACGGCCACCATAACGAGTCGACGCGCCGTGGACAATGCGACTTCACGGGTACGGTTGCCGCAACCGTAACGGCGACCCCCGTTGCTTTCGGCGTCCCGCCGGCGAGGCCGGGTCGCCAGCTGGATCGTTCCGTCTCGACACCCGGCGCAACCTCGCGCGCTCGCTCCGGCGTGGGCTGCGATTCCGACCTCAGGCGGCCGTGGGTTTCTCCCGCCGCCCGCGCGCGCTCAGTAGCCGGCTCGCTCAGGCGTTCGAATGAGCGGCGGTGTCTGAGGCCGCTAGCCGTCCTGGCGCTCGGAGCGCTCAAGAGCGTCCTGGATGACGTCCGCAAGCGCGGGCACCAGGGCGCCGCCTCCCAGCGGGGTGCTCTCGAGCCGGGCGGCGAGTCGGCGCATAAGCTGTGCCTGGGTGTCGGGCGGCAGGTCCGCAAGCATCGTGCTCAGGCCCTGAGCGAGCTCGGGGTCCGCGGCGAACGCGCCCTTGAGTCGGTCGCGCTCGGAATCGCTCAGGTTCGCCATCAGCTTCTCGAGATCGCTCGTCATGTCGCCCTCTGGCGGGACGCCGTCAGGGCGGGATTGGTCGAACGCTGGGGGACTATGCGCGTGGCGCACGCTCCTACCACGTTCGCTGGACCAGTTGCCGATCATGACCCTTGATCCCCCTTGCGGTCGCTGGAGTCCCCTTCTCGCCAGCGCACAACGAGGGACTGGCATGAAACCTAGCGGTGGCTAGGAGCCCGCGCACGGCGGTCGGCGCACGTTGCGACGACCGTCGGTCGAAGGCTGACCCTCACCTTGACCGTTATGCGCGGCTCGTGACTCGCGGCCCCGGCTCGCCCGTGCGAGCTCTCAGCGATCCCGGCTTTGCAGGAACTCGCGGTCGCGGTGGAAGTGAAGGGCTCGCACCTGCGAGGCCGACTTGCCAACCAGGTCTCCGTCGCAGATCAGGATCTCGTCATCTTATGCCGATGCGCGCGTTATGCCGACATGACCGGGGCGCGCCAGAGGACTTGGCGTTGATGCGGGTGGGTGCTCGGCATAATCAGAGTCGCTCGAGGAAGGCGAGCAGCGCGTCGGTGGGGCGGTAGCGGCCGGGCTTGACGCCGGTCGGGGTGGTGCGGGCGAGGGCTCGTTCCTTGATGGCCATGTCGGCGTGCAGGTAGGGCTGCGTGGCGTCGGTGGACTCGTGGCCGAGCCAGAGCGCGATGACGCTGGTGTCGACGCCGCCGTGCAGGAGGTTCATTGCGGCGGTGTGACGGAGCACGTGCGGCGAGACGGTCTTGGTGGCCAGCGTCGGGCACCTTGCGGCGGCGGTCGTGGCGTGCCTGGCTACGAGCAGGGCGACCGCGTCGCGGCTGAGTGCGCGTCCGTGGCTGGTGGGAAACAGCGGCTGGTCTGGGCGGCCGGCGCGCTCGTTGGTCCAGCGGCGTAGCACCTCGGTGGTGTGCGCGGTCAGCGGCGTGATGCGCTGCTTGCGGCCCTTGCCGGTGGCCTGGATATGCGGCGCTCGCGCGAGGTGCGCGTCGTGGCAGCGCAGCGCAATCAGCTCCGAGACGCGTAGCCCGGTCTGGATGGTGAGGGTCATCAGGGCGTGATCGCGGCGGCCGATCCAGCGTGACTGGTCAGGCGCGGCGAGTAGCGCCGTGGTCTCCTGCTCGTCGAGGTAGCAGACGATCGCGCGGTCGTGGCGCTTGGTTGGGATGGCGAGCACGCGCGCGATCGTGGCCGCGTGCTCGGGGTGGCGGAGCGCGGCGTAGTGATAGAGCGAGCGGATCGCCGCCAGTCGGGCGTTGCGGGTGCGGGGGGTGTTGCCGCGGTTGCGCTCGAGGTGATCCAGGAACGCGGTGACCGTTTCGACGTCGAGGTCCTCGATGTCCAGCGCGTGCGGGTTGATGCCGGTGCGCTGGTGCGCGAAGGCCAGAAGGAGCCGGAAGGTGTCGCGGTAGGCGGCGATTGTGTGCGAGCTGGCCCGGCGCTGGTTGATCAGCCGCTCGGTGAAGAAGGCCTGCATGGTGGGGGCGAGCGCGGTCATCGCGCGGCCCGCCGTGCGCCCGCGGCGCGCTGTCGACGGGCGCGCTCGCCGGTGGGCAGGAACACGACATCGCGCGGCGCGCGGCCGTCGCTTCGGCGCTCGAGGCGGTGGGCGGCCAGGCCGAGCAGCTCGGGCGCGGCCGACAGGTACCAGTAGGTGGCGACGGGGTCGACGTGCCCGAGGTAGGTGGACAGCAGCGGCAGGTTGGCGGCGACGTCGTTCTCGTTGCGATACCAGCCGAGCAGCGTGTTGACCGCGAAGGTGTGGCGCAGGTCATGTGCCCGTGGCCAGCGGCCGGGGGATGAGCCGGTGACGCCGGCCGCCCGGCGGATCTGGTCGAAGGCGCGCTGCGTGGCGTTGTGGTTCAGCCGCGCTCCCCAGCTTGAGACGAACACGCAGACGCGATCGCCGCCGGGGCGCAGCTGGTCGCGGCGCGCGAGATAGGCGTTCAGCGCGGCCTGCGTGCTGTCGTGGATGAGGACCTCGCGCGACTTGCCGAACTTCGAGTCACGGATCCGCAGCAACCGGTTGTCGGTGTCGATGTCCGCGCGGTCAAGCGCGAACGCCTCGCCGACCCGCAGGCCGGTGCAGGCGAGCAGCCCGATCACCGTCTCCATCGTCGCGGCGCGCAGCGCCGGCCGCAGCGTCCGCGCGGCGGCCATCAGCGCAGCGATCTCGGCCTCGCTGTAAATGTGCGGCGTCGGGCGGTGCCGGCGCGCGGGAAGCAGCTCAAGCGGCGGGATCTCGGTCGCCGGATCGATGCCGTGCAGGTAGCGCGCAAAGCCGCGCACCGCGCGCATCCGCTGCGCCAGATAGGCGTGGCCGACCCCGGTCGGCGTCGTTGCCCACCGCAGCGCCAGTTCGATCGTGACCGTCGAGGCGCCGGCGGCGTCCATGAACGCGGCGAAGTCGCCGAGCAGCCGGTGCTCGCTGTTGAGCTTAAAGCCGAGGCTGCGGCGGATCGCCATGTAGTTGTGGATGTGGTGCGCGAGCGGGGTCATGCCGCCGCTCCCGGCCACGGCCGGACGACCGCGCTGAGCGCGCGGCGGTCGACCGCTGAGGTAGGCCAGAGGCGCGGTGGCGGTGGTGCTCCGTTTCCTCTGGCCCCCTCCCGAACCCGGCGTGAACCTTTCAGCTCACCGGGCTCTCCAGTGACTATTCC
>JBOGYU010000198.1:0-8230 GCA_050696935.1 Solirubrobacteraceae bacterium
GCGGGGAGCCGGTCGCAGGCCAGCACCGCGGCGCCCGCGCCGGTGGCGACGGCGACCCACAGGATCGCGCGGCCCGAACTCAGGCCCTCGACGAGCCGCTGCCACTCGAGCGCCGCAAGCGAGGCGAGCGCGGCGAACCCCAGCAGCCGCGCCGCCCACATCGGCAGCAGCGATTCCGGACCCCGGTCGGGCGAGGGCACCCCACGATTCTCGCAGGGGGTCAGACCCCTTGAGTCACCCCGACTCAAGGGGTCTGACCCCTTTAAGTTCGCGCTGGCGCAGCTCGATCCGGCGGATCTTGCCGGTCAGCGTCTTCGGGAGGTCGTCGACGAACTCGATCCGCCGCGGGTACGCGTACGCCGACAGGCGCTCACGCACGAACCGCTGGATCTCCTCGACCAGCTCGTCCGAGGGCGCAAACCCCTCCGCGAGCACGATGAACGCCTTCACCACGTTCCCGCGCCGCTCGTCCGGGGACGCCACCGCCGCCGCCTCGCGCACCGCCTCGTGCTCCAGGCACGCCGACTCGACCTCGAACGGCCCGATCCGGTAGCCCGCGGCGATGATCACGTCGTCGGCGCGGCCCTCGTACCACACGTAGCCGTCCTCGTCCACGCGCGCGGCGTCCTTGGAATGGAACCACGCCCCGCCGAACGTCTCCGCCGACGCCTCGTCGTTGCGCCAGTACCCCAGCGGGTAGTGCGGGTTCGACCGCGCGCGCAGGCAGATCTCCCCCCGCTCGCCGACCGGCACCGGCCGCTCGTCCTCGTCGAGGATCGCCACCTCCCAGCCCGGCATCGGCTTGCCCATCGACCCCTCCCGCACCTCCATGAACGGGTAGTTCGCCACCAGCGGATAGGACTCCGTCAGGCCGTAGTAGTCGAGCACCGTCACCCCGTACTGCTCGCGGAACCACCGGATCGCCTCCGGGTTCAGCGGCTCCCCCGCCGAGCACACCCGCCGGAACCGCTGCGGATACCGCGTCCCCGCGTCGGGGATCGTCATCATCGACCGCATCGCGGTCGGCGTCGTGAACACGTTCGTGACCTCGTGCCGGGAGAGCACGTCCAGCTGCTTGTGGGGGTCGAAGCCGCCCTCGCGCTGGTAGACGACCTGCACCGCCCCCAGCCGCCACGGCCCCAGCAGCGGCGCGATCCCCGCCGCCCACGCCCACTCCCCCATCCCGTGGAAGCGCTCGCCCTCCTGCACCTCGTGGCAGTAGACGAACTCCTCGTGCGCAAGCACGTACCGGTGCGCGTGCAGGATGCCCTTCGCCAGCCCCGTGGTGCCCGACGAGTAGTACAGCTGCGCCGGGTCGTCGGCCGCGGTGTCCTCGAGCTCGAACGTCGGATAGCCGCCCGCCAGCAGCTCGGAGTCGAGGATCAGCACCTGCTCGGCCTCCACCCGCCCCGCGTTCGCCGCGTCCGTCACCACCACCCGCGGCTCGGAATCCCTGATCCGATGCCGGATCCCCTCGTCGCCATACAGCACCGACATCGCGAGCAGGATCGCCCCCGCCTTCCACGTCCCGAAGAACGCCGCCGCCGTCTCGGGCGTCGCCGGCAGCAGCATCGCCACCCGGTCGCCCCGCCGCACCCCGTGCGCCCGCAGCACGTTCGCGAACCGGTTCGACGTCTCCTGCAGCTCCCCCCAGCGCACCTCCCGCACCGCGCCCGTGAAGTCCTCGTGGATCATCGCCAGCTTGTCCGGCGGGTGCTTGTCGCAGCAGTCGACCGCGATGTTGTACCGCTCCGGGACCCGCCATTCGTGAGCGGCGACGGCTTCCTCGTAGGAGGTCACGGCGTTCTCCTTCCCTCGATACTTGCCACATGCCCGACCTGCGCGCCTCCGACGCCGATCGCGAGCGGACGGTCGCCGCGCTGCGCCACCACGCGGGCGAGGGGCGCCTCACGGTCGATGAGCTGGACGAGCGCAGCGAGCATGCGTTCGCGGCGAAGACGCTGCGCGAGCTCAGCGAGCTGCAGGCGGACCTGCCTGCGATCGCGACGCGACCGGCCGTGGCCCGCCCCCGCCGCCGGCCGCGCTTCCCCGGCCGGTTCGGCTTCACCTCCCGCTGGCACGCGCCCGCGGGCGCCAAGGCGACCATGGCCGAGCTGGTCGCCCACGTCTCGCCGCCGCTCAGCCGCTACGGCTACGACCTGATCCAGCGCGAGGACGACCGGCTGCGCTTCGAGTGCGAGCGCCGGCCCGTGTGGACGTTCGTGCTCGCGGTCTTCCTGTTCCCGTTCGGGCTGCTGGCGCTCCTGCACAAGGAGCGCGACCGGATCACCATCGACCTCGCCGGGGACGAGCGCGGGACCCACCTGGTGGTGACCGGGGTGGCGCCGCTGCCGGTCCGCCGCGCGTTCGCCGAGCTGGAAGACTGAGTGGGCATGGAGCGGGCGGTGCTGGTCACGGGAGCGGCGAGCGGGATCGGGCGGGCGATCGCCGAGCGCCTCGAGCGCGACGGCGCGCAGGTGCTCGGGGTCGACCGCGAGCCCGGCGTCGGCTTCCAGGCCGACCTCACGACCCGCGAGGGCAACCGCGCCGCCGTCGAGACCGCGCTCGAGCGCTTCGGCCGGCTCGACGCGGTGATCCCCAACGCCGGCTTCCAGCACGTCGCGCCGGTGGAGGAGTTCCCCGAGGACCGCTGGGACGCCATCCTCGCGCTCCTGCTCACGAGCCCGTTCCTGCTCGCCCGCGCCGCCTGGCCGGCCCTGCGCGAGAGCGGCGACGGGCGCTTCGTGGCGATCGCCTCCGTCCACGGCCTCGTCGCCTCTCCGTTCAAGGCCGCCTACGTGTCCGCCAAGCACGGGCTGCTCGGCCTGGTCAAGACGCTCGCGCTCGAGGGTGCCGACCAAGGCATCGCGGCCACCGCGGTGTGCCCGGCGTACGTGCGGACGCCGCTGGTCGAGGCGCAGATCGAGGCTCAGGCGCGGGCCCACGGGATGCCCGAGGAGCGGGTGCTGGAGGAGGTGATCCTGGCGCCGCACGCGGTCAAGCGGCTGATCGAGCCGGAGGAGGTGGCGGACGTCGTCGCCTTCCTGCTGGGCCCGAGCGGGCGCTCCTTCACCGGCGCGCCGGTCACGATGGACCAGGGCTGGACCGCCCGCTGAGCCACGCCGCCACGTCGCGGTCGATCTGCGGGTCGTCGGTGAAGTACAGGTGCGCGGCGCCGGGCCACATGCGCAGCTCGGCGCCCGGGATCGCCGCCGCGAGCCGGCGGGCGTTCTCCGGGACGATCAGCACGTCCTGGTCGCCGTGGACCACCAGGACGGGCGCGTCGATCCCGCCCAGGCGGTCCGCCGCGTCGTGCGCCTCTGCGGCCCGCCGCTGGGCGACGTAGTACTCGGGCTCGACCGGGAACCGCAGCCGCTGCGCGATGTCCTGCGCGATCCGGTCGCCGCCCGCCGACCGCGTCGCGGGCGAGTAGTTGATCGGCACCGACGCCCACACCGCGTGCTCGGCCGTCATCTGCGCCCGCAGCCGCAGGAGCGCCAGCACGTCCTCCCCCGGCGGCACGTGCGCCGCGCCGCCCGGCGTGGTCGCGCCGAGGACCAACGACCGCACGCGCCCCGGATGCCGCAGCGCGACCTCCTGGGCGATCATCCCGCCGAGCGAGATCCCGTACACGTGCGCGGACTCGACGCCCGCCGCGTCCAGCACCGACACCGCGTCCCGCGCCATCTGCGCCACCGTGTACGGCCCCGGCGTGCGCAGCGAGCGGCCCACGCCGCGGTTGTCGAACGCCAGCACCCGCAGGCCGGCGTCCGCCAGCACCGGCACGGTCCGCCACCAGCCCGTGGCGTTCATGCCGAGCCCCATGACGAGGAGCACGGGCGGCCCGTCGCCCGTGCTCTCGCAGTGGAGGCTCACTCCTCGTCCCCGCGCTCCTTGATCTTCGTCTCGAGCTGGGACATCACTTCCGGGTCGCGCAGCGTCGTCACGTCGCCCAGCTCGCGGCCCTCCGCGATGTCCCGCAGCAGCCGGCGCATGATCTTGCCGGAGCGGGTCTTGGGCAGGTCCTCGGTCCAGATGATCCGCTTCGGACGGGCGAGCTTGCCGATCCGCTGCGCGACGTGCTCGCGGATGTCGCCGATCAGCCCCTCGTCGCCCTCGCCGCCGCCGGCGAGCGTCACGAACGCCGCGATCGCCTGCCCGGTGTCCTCGTCGGCCTGGCCGATCACCGCCGCCTCCGCCACCCGCTCGTGGGAGACGATCGCCGACTCCACCTCGGCCGTGGAGAGCCGGTGGCCGGAGACGTTGATCACGTCGTCGACGCGGCCGATGATCCAGAAGTAGCCGTCGTCGTCGCGGCGCGCGGCGTCGCCGACGAAGTAGACGTCACGCCCGTACTGGGACCAGTAGGTCTCGACGAACCGCTCCTCCTCGCGGTACAGCGTGCGCAGCATCGCCGGCCACGGCCGCCGCAGCGTCAGGTAGCCCTGGCCGGTGCCGGCGTCGCCGCCATCCTGGTCGACCACCGCGGCCTCGATCCCCGGTAACGCGGTCCCGGCCGAGCCGGGCTTGGTGTCCTGCAGGCCGGGCAGCGTCGTGATCATGATCGCGCCGGTCTCGGTCTGCCACCAGGTGTCGACGATCGGGCAGCGCTCGCCGCCGATCACCTTGTGGTACCAGAGCCAGGCCTTCGGGTTGATCGGCTCGCCCACCGTCCCGAGCAGGCGCAGCGACGACAGGTCGTGCTTCTCCGGGTACGACGCGCCCCACTTGATGCACGCCCGGATCGCCGTCGGCGCCGTGTAGAACAGCGTCACGCCGTAGCGGGCGATGATCTCCCACCAGACGTCCTTGTCGGGGTAGTCCGGCGCGCCCTCGTACATCACCGACGTGCAGCCGTTGGCGAGCGGCCCGTAGACGATGTAGGAGTGCCCGGTGACCCAGCCGACGTCGGCCGAGCACCAGTAGACGTCCTCCTCCGGCTTGAGGTCGAACACCGCCCGGTGGGTGTAGGCGACCTGCGTGAGATAGCCGCCCGTGGTGTGGAGGATCCCCTTCGGCTTGGCGGTGGAGCCGCTCGTGTAGAGGATGTAGAGCGGGTGCTCGGCGTCCAGCGGCTCGGCCGGGCACTCCGGGCCGGCCGCCTCCATCACCGTGTGCCACCAGAAGTCGCGGCCCTCGGTCATCGGCGCGTCGACGCCCGTGTGCTGGACGACGATGATCGTCTCCAGGTGGTCGACGCCGCGCATCACCTCGTCGACCTGCTGCTTGATCGGCGCGGTCTTGCCCTTGCGCCGCGCGCCGTCGACGGTGATCAGCGCCTTCGCCTCGGCGAACTCCATCCGCTCCTTGACCGCCTCGGGAGAGAAGCCGCCGAACACGAGGTTGTGCGGGGCGCCGATGCGGGCGCAGGCGAGCATCGCCACGGCCACCTCGGGGATCATCGGCAGGTAGATCCCGACCACGTCGCCCGGCCCGATGCCGCGGTCCTTGAGCGCGTTGGCGAAGCGCTGGACGTCGCGGTGCAGGTCGGCGTACGTCACGTCGCGCTCCTCGCCCTCCTCCCCGCGCCAGTGGAACGCGACGCGGTCGCCGTTGCCGGCCTCGACGTGGCGGTCGACGCAGTTGTACGCGACATTCAGCTTGCCGCCCACGAACCACTTCGCGAACGGCGGGTCGGACCAGTCGAGCACCCGGTCCCACCTCGTGTGCCAGTGCAGCGCCTCGGCCTCCCCGGCCCAGAACGCCTCCGGGTCGCGCTCGGCCCGCTGGTGGACCGAGGGATCGGAGACGGCAGCCTGCTCGGCGAAGCTGCTCGGGGGCGAGAATGTCTCCCGCTCCAGCAGCTCCTCGAGCTGAGCCTCGAGGGTCGCTCCTTCAGGCATGCCGTCTCCTCTCGCTCCGCTGTCGCTCCCGTTCTATACCAGCACCTTCTCCCGCACCGGTGCCTGCTCGGCGCCGAGCCCCGTCTCGGACCTGACGTAGAGCTCGTGGTAGGTCCGCTCCGCGCCGCGCTCCTTGGTCAGCATGGTCCCCAGCCAGCAGCCGAGGAACCCGAGCGGGATGGAGAGGATCCCGGGGTTGGCCAGCTCCCAACCGATCGGCGAGCCGGTGACCGTGTCGGCCCCCGGCCACACCTTCGGCGACACGACCACGAGCGCGATCGAGCTGACGACGCCGAACAGCACGCCGGTCACCGCGCCGGCGGTGTTGAAGCGCCGCCACGTGAGCGCCAGCAGCAGCGCCGGGAAGTTGGCGCTGGCCGCCACCGCGAACGCCAGGCCGACCATGAACGAGACGTTCAGGCCCGCGCCGCCGATCATGGCGATCAGGATCGCGATGCCGCCGATCGTGAGCGCGGCGATCTTGGCGACCACGACCTCCTCGTGGTCGGAGTCCTTGCCCTTGCGGACGATGCTCGACCAGACGTCGTGCGCCATCGCGCCCGACGCCGACATCACCAGGCCGGCCACCACCGCGAGGATCGTCGCGAACGCGACGCCGGCGATCACGGCCAGGAACAGGTCGCCCCCGAACGTGCCTCCGCCGCCGCCGAGGAACTGCGCCAGGTTCGGCGCGGCCAGGTTGCCGCCCTCGCCCGCGGCCGCCACGCCGCCCTCGCCCAGGAACGCGCGGGCGCCGAAGCCGATGAACGTGGTCAGCAGGTAGAAGAAGCCGATCAGGAACATCGCCCACACCACCGACGACCGCGCGGCCTTGGCGTTGGGCACCGTGAAGAACCGCATCAGGATGTGCGGCAGGCCCGCGGTGCCGAGCACGAGCGCCAGGCCCAGCGACACGGTGTCGATCGGCGACGCCAGGAACGTGCCCGGGCCGAGCGAGAACGTCGACTCGGCCGTCGTGTTGGACTCCGCGCGGTTGAACAGCTCGATCGGGCTCCAGCCGACCTTGCCGAGCACGAAGATCGACATCACGGTGATGCCCGACATCAGCAGCACCGCCTTGATGATCTGCACCCACGTGGTGGCGACCATGCCGCCGAACACCACGTAGCAGAGCATGAAGCCACCGGTGAGGATCACGGCCGGGGTGAACGAGATGCCCACGAGGGCCTGGATCAGCACGCCCGCGCCGACCATCTGCGCGATCAGGTAGAAGCCGGCGACGGCCATGGTGCCGAGCGCCGCCGCGGTGCGCGCCGGCCGCTCGCGCAGCCGGAAGGCGAGCACGTCGGCGATCGTGAACTTGCCGGCGTTGCGCATGCGCTCGGCCAGCAGGAACATCACCGTCAGGAACGCGACGAGGAACCCGATCGAGTACAGGAACCCGTCGAACCCGTAGATGAAGATGAGGCCGGCGATGCCGAGGAACGACGCGGCGGACAGGTAGTCGCCGGAGATCGCCAGGCCGTTCTGCGGGCCGGTGATCTGGCGGCCCGCCGCGTAGAAGCCGACGCGGCTCTGGGCCCGCTTGGAGGCCCACCAGGTGACGCCGAGGGTGATGCTGAGCACGATCGCGAAGATCACGACCGCCTCGAAGTTGATGGCGGCGATGAGGGTCATGGCAGCCGCTCCCGCGTCGTGCTGGACTCACGGCTGAAGCGCCCGGAGCCGTCGACGGGCTCCAGGTCGCCGCGCTCGGCCAGCTCGACCACGCGGTGGGCGAGCGGGTCGTACTCGCGGTCGGACTTGCGCAGGTACCAGATGCCGAGGACGAAGACCATCAGGAACTGGGTCAGCGCCAGCGTGTAGCCGACCGTCAGGCCCTCGTACACGGACGACGCCATGAAGTCCTCGGCGTAGCCGGTGAGCAGGATGAAGCCCATGTAGTAGGCGAGGAAGAAGATCGTCGCGGGCACCACGAAGGCGCGGCGCTTGCGCACCAGCTCCTGGAACTCCGGCGAGCGCTCGATGCGCTCCCAGTCGTGGGTGCGGTGCTCGACCCTCGCCTCGGTGGCGAGCTGTTCCGTCATCGGGTCTCCTCCCGTTCGTGACGTCGCGGAGGTCTACCCGCCGGCCCGAGCGGCGCTCGTGCGGGATCGCTCAAAGGTCGACCTGTGCGGCGAACGGCGTCTGGGGTGCGACGAACGGCGGCCGGTGGGCGGGTGGGCCCTATCCTGCGGCGAGAGTGGACGTCGCGCTGGGGGTGCTGCTGGGTATCGCCCTCGCGGCCTCGCTGGCCGCGGGATGGCGGCTCGTGCGCACGCCGCGGGTGCAGGACCCGTCCAGCTCGGCGACGCAGGGCGCGGTGCACGCCACCACGTCGCTGCTGCCCCACCTGCGCCGCGGCCTGGGCGCGGGCAGCGCACCGC
>JBOGYU010000199.1:0-8175 GCA_050696935.1 Solirubrobacteraceae bacterium
GCGCCAGAGTCGCGCGCACGCTACTGATGGCGTGGCGGCGCGTCGGCGACCTCACCACGCGCCGCGAGGAAATCAACGGGCAACCAGGTGCGCTGTTCTTCGACCGCGAGGGCAGGCTGATCGCCGTCATGATCCTCGACGTCGCGGACGGCCAGATCCAGGGCGTGAGCGCGATCGTCAACCCGGACAAGCTACGGCACCTCGGGCTCCCGGTGGGCGACCTGCGGCGCGCGCTGCTGCGCGAGCGGAGCTAGGGCGTGTCTCCCAAGTCGGTGCTGGTGATCGCGAGAGTCTGGGTGGGTGACGCGTTCAGCAGAACTCAGCGAGGCGGCGTGGGCTCGGATCGAGCCGTTGATGCCGCAGGCGGAGGGGCGGTCTCGTCCGTGGTGTGATCATCGCCAGGTGGTCGAGGGGATCGTTTTCCGTTATCGCACCGGGGTGGCGTGGCGTGATCTTCCCGAGCGGTTCGGTCCGTGGCAGACGGTGTGGAAGCGGCATCATCGTTTCGCTACCGACGGGACCTGGGACGTGCTGCTGTGAGTGATCCCGTCCGAGGCCGACGCTGCTGGCCGGGTCGATTGGTCGGTGTCGGTCGATTCCTCGATCGTGCGGGCGCATCAGCGCTCGGCCACCGCCAAACGTGTTGTTCGGGAGGATCGTGCGCGGCTCGAGGAGCACACAGAGGCTCGGTCGAGTGACAAGAATTCGCGCTGCTGCAGGGACGAACCGGGCGATCACGCTCTCGGCAGGTCACGCGGCGGGCTGAGCACGAAGATCCACGCCGCGGTCGACGGCCGTGGCCGCCGCTGGTCATCCTGCTCACCCCGGGCCAGGCCGGCGATGCTCCGATGATGCTGCCACTACTCGCCGGCCTGCGCGTCGGGCGACCGCTCGGGCGACCGCGCACCCGGCCCGACCGTGTTCTGGCCGACAAGGCCTACTCCTCGCGCGCGATCCGCGCCCACCTGCGAGCCCGCGGGATCGGCAGCGTGATCCCCGAACCCGACGACCAGAAGGCCCACCGCAAGCGCCGCGGCTCACGCGGCGGACGGCCAGTCACCTACGACCGCAACGCCTACCGCGGCCGCAACGTCATCGAGCGAGCGTTCAACGGCTTCAAACACTGGCGCGGGCTCGCGACCAGATACGACAAGCACGCCACCGTCAACCGCGGCGCCCTCGTCCTGGCAGCCGCGCTGCTCTGGATCAACGACTTGAGTGGTGTCGTCGCCGGCGTGCTCGGTGTCGTGCAGGCGTTTGGCGAGCTTCGCCCAGCGCTCGTGCGGCGCTGCGACGAACTCCATCAGAATGGCGGCGCTCTCGACGACGTTCGAGCCGGCCTTGCTGAAGAGGGTGAAGAACTGCTCGTTCCGCGGCTGCATCCATAGGCCCACGGGAGATCCTCCTGGGCCGCCGGTACCGCCGTACGCGGCGCGCCGCCGCTTCGCGAGGAGCTTGTCCGTCCACATCGATCTGGCGCGCCCAGTTGCGCAGCGACTGCGGCGACACCCCGAGCTCGGCGGCGAGCTGCGGGACCGTCTTGCCGCTGCTCTTGAGCAACGCGACCGCCTCACGGCGGAACTCCGGTGAATACGAGCTGGCATGAGACACCATCCTCCCGCAGAGCCCCAACGGGCTCAGCGCTCAGGTGTCCACGAAAGCGGGGCTATGAAGAGTCGGGGACTATGCGGAGTCGGGTCGGCGGGCCGCGTCGCCGTGGGCCATCTGAGGGGGCGGGGCTGCGCATAGTCAGAGGGATTCGAGGAAGGCGAGCAGCCGGTCGGGGGCTTTGAAGCGCACGGGCTTGAGCGACGGTTCGTCGAGGCGCCTGAGCGCGGCCTCCTTCATCGCGAGGTCGGCTTCGACGTAGTGGTGGGTGGTCGCGGTGTCCTGGTGGCCGAGCCAGAGGGCGATGACGGTGATGTCGACGCCGGCCTGGAGCAGGTGCATCGCGGTCGTGTGGCGCAGGGTGTGCGGCGAGATCCGGCGTGTGGCGAGGGAGGGGCAATGCTGGGCCGCGGTGGTGACCGCGACGCGTAGGCGCTGTTCGATGCCCGAGCGGGTGAGCGGTGTGCCGGCGCGGTTGGGGAAGACGGGCGCCTGGGGGTTGCGGTCGATGCGCGGGAGCCAGGCGCGCAGCTGCTTGGCGGTGCGCTTCCAGAGCGGGACGACGCGCTCCTTGCGTCCCTTGCCGTGGAGGTGGAGCGCGGAGGCGCGGTCGAGGAGCACGTCGGCGACGCGCAGGCCGGCGAGCTCGGAGACGCGGGCGCCGCTGTTGTAGAGCACGGCAAGCAGGACAGCGTCGCGTTGACCGCTCCAGCTGGCGTGGTCGGGTGCGTCGAGCAGCGCCTCGACCTCCTCGCGTGAGAGGAAGTCGAGCGCGGACCGCTCGAAGCGCTTGGGGGAGATGGCGAGGACGCGCTCGGCGACGGGCAGCGCGGCGGGAGCGCGCAGCGAGGCGTGGCGCATGAACGAGCGGATCGCGGTGAGGCGCAGGTTGCGGGTGCGCGCGGAGTTGCCGCGCTCTTTCTCGAGGTGGTCGAGGAAAGCGAGCACGAGCGGCGCGTCGAGGTCCTCGAGCGTCAGCGCCGAGGGCGTGCGCCCGGTGCGCTGTTCGGCGTAGCGCAGCAGCAGCTCGAAGGTGTCGCGGTAGCTGGCGATCGTGTGTGCGCTGGCGCCGCGCTCGGTGAGCAGGCGCCGCTGGAAGAACTCCTGCAGCAGCGCCGGGAAGCCGGTCGTCGCTGGCGTCATGATCTGCGCTCCTGCTCGGGCGCGGGCGAAGGACTCGAAGCGCTGCGCGGCGATTGCCATCAGCTCGGGGACACCGGTCAGATACCAGTACGTGTCGCTGACCTTGGCGTGGCCGAGGTAGGTCGAGAGCGCCAGCAGCTTGCGCTCGAGATCGGCGCCCTCCTGATACCAACTCAGGAGCCGGTGCACGGCAAAGGTGTGGCGAACGTCATGTATGCGCGGGAGCCGTGCCCGTCCCTGCGCGGTCCAGCCCAGGCGCTGCCTGATCCTGCTGAACGTCTTCTCGACGGCCGCGGGTGTGAGCGCCGGGGCACGCTCGGTGCGGAAGAAGCGCCCCGACCCCGCAAGCTCGCAGCAGGCGTCGCGGTCGGCGGCGTAGCGGACGAGCGCTCGCGTCGCGCTCGGGTGCAGCGGGACGAGGCGGGCCTTGCGGAACTTGCCCTCGCGGACGGTGAGCACGCCGGCGGCGAGATCGACGTCGCCGCGTTCGAGCCGGCAGGCCTCCGAGAGCCGCAGCCCGGTCGAGGCCAGCAGCGAGAAGAACGCCACTAGGAGGGCGGTGCGGGTCCTCAGCGTAGCGCCCCCGGCGGCCGCGGGTAGCCTCCAAGCCAATGGACGAGGGGATGCTTCGGGTGCGGCTGTGGGATGGGTTCGCGCGGCTGCAGACGCTGCTCGGGGGGCATGCCGGGCCGGGGAGCGTGCTCGAGCGTGAGGGGCTCGTGGCGTCGGTCGTGCTGAGCGCTCCCGACTCGCCGACCCTCAACGCGGCCGTCGCGATCGAGCCCGACCAGGCGACGGCGCACCTACACGAGCTGGCGGATCGGTACGCCCAGGCCCGCGTGCGCCGCTGGGGCATCTGGCTCGACGCCGGGGCGAGCCTCGCCGCGCGGGCGTTCGCGAACGCCGGGATGGTGGTCACGACCGCCAGTCCCGGCATGGGGGCGACGATGCAGGAGCTGGACCCGCGCGCGGAGCCGGCGGCACCCGCCGACCTGGCCACCGTCGGCCGCGTGAACGACCTCGCCTACGGGAACCGGGACTCCAGGCTGGAGCGCACCCTGGCGCCCCTCCCGAACGGCATCCTCAGGACCTACAGGGCAGACCTGGACGGCGAGCCGGCCGCGGTGGCGATGGCGCTGCACCATGACGAGGACTGTGGCGTGAGCTTCGTCGCGACCGTCCCCCACGCCCGCCGGCTGGGGCTTGCCACGAAGGTGATGCGGCAGGCGCTCGCCGAGGCGCGCCACCAGGGCTGCACGACCACCACCCTCCAGGCCACCGAGGTCGGAGAGCGGCTGTATGCCAACCTCGGGTACCACCGGCTCTGCGTGATGCAGCTGTGGGAGCGCCGTCCCTGAGGGACTGAACCGCTCACGCTTCGCGCGCTCGCGCCGACCATCAACCCAATGGAAGTGCTGGAACGAGAACCGCGCACGACCCGTACGGTCGATCACCGCCCCCTCGAGCAGAAGCGGCGGCGCGCGGCCCTGTTCGCCCGCCGGTCGCTGACCGTGCTCGTCGTGATCGTGGCCACCCTCGTCGGCGGCTACGTCGCGCTGTCGACCTACGGCCAGTCGCGCCAGCTCTCGGTCGGCGAGATCCGGCTGTCGGCCGACCCCGGGCACGAGGGCGCGCTGGACCTCTACGTGCCGCTCGTGGACTGGGGCGTGCGGTTCGAGGCGATCCGCGTGCCGGTCCGGCTGAGCGTGGACCTGCGGACGGTCGACCGCCGCACCGTCGCGCGAGTCGCGCAGGGAGAGAGCTTCGACGTCCAGGACGTCCGCGCGGAGGCGCGGGACGCCATCGCCGCGTACCTGAGGGCCCTCATAGCGATAGTCGTGATGACCGCGGCGGGGCTCGGCCTGCTCGTCGCCTTCGCCGTTCGCCACCGCACCGGGCCCCGGCTGCGCTACACGATCGCGACCGCGGCGACCACCGCCGTGGCCATCGGCGTCGCGCTCATCGTCCTCCTCCCGCCCCGCGGCCCCATCGACGAGCCGCAGTACTACGCCTTCGGCCCCGACATCCCGCGCGCGCTGCAGGCGGTGGAGGCCGCGCAGCGCTCCACCGAGGCGCTCGACCAGGAGCTCGACGCACAGCTCGTCGGCCTCGCCCGGCTCGTCACCAGGCCGTCCGAGCGCACGCCGCTGACCGACCGGCCGACCATCACGCTCGCCTCCGACCTGCACAACAACGTGCTCGCGATCCCGATCCTCGAGCGCGCCACCGCCGACGGCCCGCTGTTCTTCGCCGGCGACCTCACCGACCGCGGCTCGCCGCTGGAGGCGCGGCTCGTCCGCCGCGTGGTGAACCTCGGCGAGCCGCTCGTCTTCGTCTCCGGCAACCACGACTCGGACAGCCTCGAGCGCGACCTCGCCCGGCGCGGCGCCATCGTGCTCACCGAGCGGGGCCGGCTGCACGCCGACGGCTCGTACGGGAACCGGATCGTCACCGTCGCAGGCCTCCGAGTGGCCGGCTACAGCGATCCGTTCGAGCGCCGCGCGGGGGAGAACTTCCGCGACCGCTACGAGGACAGCCCGACGACCGCCCAGCAGGACGCCTTCACCGCCTGGCTGCGTCCCCTGCTCGGGAACGTCGACGTCATCATGGTCCACCAGCCGGCGCTGATCGCTCCCGCCCTCGCGACGCTGGAGGACGACCCGCCCGATCGCCCCCTGGTGATCCTCACCGGCCACACGCACTCCCCCTCGATCGAGCGCTTCCCGGGCGTGACGGTGGTCAACGGCGGGAGCGTCGGCGCCGGCGGCACCGGCAACCTCGCGGAGCCGACCGACATCGGGATCGCGCGCTTCATCTACACGGCCGAGCCGCGCTTCCAGCCGCTCGCCGCCGACCTCATCTCGATCGACCCCGGCACCGGCTCCGCCACCGCCCGCCGGGAGCGGCTGGACGCCGAGCCGGCGGCGGACTAGCTCCGGCGGCGCTTGCCGTACTCCGCCCAGTCGTGCACCGCGGCGGAGATGACGAGGTTGACGACCCAGACGACGATCGTCGCGCCGACCACGGTCCAGAAGCCGCCGGCCTCGAAGTCGCCCACCACCCAGTCCGTCAGCAGCAGCATCAGCACGTTGACGAAGAAGTAGGCGACGCCGAGCGTCACCACGATGAGCGGGATGGCGAGCACCGTGACCACCGGCTTGACGATCCAGTTGGCGATCGTGAACACGACCGCCGCGAGCAGGAGCACCAAGAACTCGCCGCCGTAGGAGACCTCGTCGAACACCTCGCTCGCCACCCACAGGGCCGCGAGGTTGCCGGCGAGGCGCAGCGCGAGCTCGAGCACGCCCCGAGCCTACCGGCCTGATAGGAACCCGGGCTTCCCGATCCGGATTCCCGCAAAGGAGGAGCATGTCGTCCCACGCCGCCGCCGCCCAGCCCCGGGTCCTGGCCGACGCCGTCCCGAACGTCCGCGCGCGCGATCTCGCGCTCGTGGTCGCGGGGGCGCTGCTGACCGCCCTGTGCGCGCAGGTCAGCATCCCCGTGCCCGGGAGCCCGGTGCCGATCACCGGCCAGACGTTCGCCGTCCTGCTCTGCGGCGCCGGCCTCGGCGCGACCCGCGGGGCGTCCTCGCAGGGCCTCTACGTCGGGCTCGGGTTCGTCGGCCTGCCGTTCTACTCCGAGGGCGAGTCGGGGCCGGACGTGATCTTCGGGACCAACGGCGGCTACCTGATCGGGTTCATCCTCGCCGCATACGTGGTGGGCCGCCTGGCCGAGCGCCAGCACGACCGCACGCCGCTGAAGGCGCTCCCGCTGTTCACGCTCGGGTCGGTGGTCATCTTCGCGCTGGGCGTGCCGTGGCTCGCGGTGGCCGCGGACATGACCCCCGTCGAGGCGCTCGACGCCGGCTTCGTCCCCTTCATCCCCGGCGGGATCGTGAAGGCGGCGGCCGCGGCGGCACTGCTGCCCGCCGCCTGGCGGCTGGTGGACTACAAGGGGCCCTCGAGGTAGCGCTGGAGCGTGGGCGCGACGATCCGGACGACCTCCTCACGGTCGAGGCTGGCCAGCGGCTCGACGCCGACGATATAGCGGGCGACGAGCAGGCCGGCCATCTGGGAGCCGCACAGGGTGGCGCGCAGCTCGGGCCGGTCGGCCTCGATCACCGACGCGAGCCGGCTGCGCAGCTCCCGCGTGATGAACTCCCGCAGCGCGGCCTGCGCCTCGGGCTGCGCGGTGACGGAGTGGATCATCGCGAGCAGCGGTCCGCGGACGGCCTCGTCGTCCCACAGGCCGAGCACGCGCCGCAGCACCCGCTCGCCCAGGCCGGACACGCCCTCGGCGAGCAGCGGGCCGATCACCTCCGAGGGGCGCAGCGGGAGCTGCATCGCCGCCGCGAACAGGCCGTCCTTGGTCTTGAAGAAGTAGTGCACGAGCGCCGGGTCGACGCCCGCGTCGGCCGCCACGTCGCGGATGCGCGTGCGGTCGTAGCCGCTCGCGGCGAAGCGGGCGCGGGCGGCGGCGAGGATCGCCTCGCGCGTGCCGCTGTCGCCGGGGCGGCGGCCGCGGGTCCTGGGAGCCGGTGAACTCATTCGCGGTTGAATTCTAGCCGACGCCGCGCTACGCTCGAAATCACCTGAGAATGAAATCTTCCTCCCGGAGACGTGCCATGTCTGCCGCCCGAATCGTCGTCATCGCAGTCCTCGCCCAAGCCGTGCTCGTCGCCCTGTTCGTGCTGCCCGGGTACGACCCCGAGCCGCACGACGTCCCGCTCGCCGTCGCCGGGCCGGCCGCTCAGCAGGTGCAGCAGCGCGCCGACGCCGAGCGCCCGGGCGCGATCGAGGTGGTCCCGGTGGCCGACGCGGCCGGAGCCCGCGAAGCTGTGCTCGACCGCGAGGCCTACGGCGCGCTGCTCCCGCAAGAGGGGACGCTGCTCGTCGCCACGGCCGCCTCGCCGCCCGTCGCGCAGCTGCTGCAGGGGGCGTTCCCCGACACCGCCGTGGAGGAGCTCAAGCCGCTCGACCCCGAGGACCCGCGCGGCGTCTCGCTGAACCTGATGATGCTGCCGCTGATCGTGACCGCGCTCCCGGTCGCGCTGCTGCTCGCCCGGCTGCCGCTGAGCGGGGTGCGCCTGGCCGGCGTCACGCTCGCCTTCTCGGCGCTCGGCGGCTTCGCGGTCACCGGGGTGGTGGCCGGCCTCATCGGCGCGCTGCCCGGCTCGTACCCGGCGCTGGCGGGGGTCGCCGCCCTGCTCGTGGCGGCCGTGACCATGCTCGCCACCGGCATCGCGCGCCCGCTCGGGGAGGCGGGCGTCGGCCTCGCCGCCGTCGTCGTCTTCCTCGTCGGCAACCCGGCCAGCGGCGCGGCGTCCGCGCCGGAGCTGCTGCCGGACTTCTGGCGCCAGCTCGGACCGCTGCTCCCGCCCGGCGCCGGCGCCACGGCGCTGCGCAACGTCGCCTACTTCGACGG
>JBOGYU010000200.1:0-8143 GCA_050696935.1 Solirubrobacteraceae bacterium
GCGTGGCGCTGACAGCCGGCGGCGACGACGCGGGCGCGACCCGCGACGCCTCGGCCCCGACCGCCACCGCTGCGGTCGAGCGCCGTGACCTCGTGGATCGCGAGTCGGTGGACGGCACGCTCGGCTACGCCGGCGCCTCGCCGCTGAAGGCGGCCGCCGCCGGCACGCTGACCGCAATCCACGAGTCCGGCGCCGTCGTTCGCCGCGGCGAGTCGCTGTACGACGCCGACGACGAGCCGGCGGCGTGGCTGCTGTACGGCTCGCTCCCGGCGTGGCGCGACCTCACGCCGTACATGAGCGACGGCGACGACATCCTGCAACTCGAGCGCAACCTTCGCGCGCTCGGCTACGACCCGTACGGCGACATGACGGTCGACGACGAGTGGACGTCGGCGACCACCGAGGCGGTGGAGCGCTTCCAGGACGACCGCGGGATGACCGAGGACGGTTCGCTTGCGCAGGGCGAGGTCGTGTTCCGGCCCGGCCCGTCGCGCGTCGGCGAGCTGAAGTCGGCGGTCGGGCAGGAGGTCGCGCCGGGCGCGGACCTGGGCGAGCTGTCCTCCACCACCCGCGAGGTCACCGTCGACCTCGAAGCCGACCGGCAAGAGCTGGTCCGCGCCGGCGACGCCGTGACGGTCGAGATGCCGAATGGAAAGACGGTGCGCGGCCGGATCACCGAGGTCGGCAAGGTCGCGTCCCAGCCGGCCTCCGAGGAGGAGGACCCCACGATCGAGGTCACGGTCGCGTTGCGCGGGCGCGAGGCCCGCGGCACCGGGCTCGACCAGGCGCCGGTCGACGTCGGCTTCGCCGTCCAGCGGCGCAAGGACGTGCTCGCCGTGCCGGTGACCGCCCTGATGGCCCGCAGCGGCGGCTTCGCCGTCGAGACCGCCGAGGGGCGGCTGGTGCCGGTGGAGCCCGGCATGTACGCCGAGGAGTATGTGGAGGTGTCCGGCTCCGGCCTGCGCGAGGGCATGCGGGTGGTGACGGCGGAATGACCGTCCTCGACCTCGACGCGGTGCACAAGTCTTATCCGGGCGGCGTGCAGGCGCTGCGCGGCGTGTCGCTGCGGGTTGGGCAGGGCGAGCTGCTCGCGGTCGTCGGGCCGTCGGGCTCCGGCAAGTCCACGCTGCTGCACATCATGGGCACGCTCGAGCGGCCGTCGAGCGGGCGGCTCGCTGTGGCCGGGCACGACGTCAGCGCGCTCGCCGACCGCGAGCTGGCCGGCCTGCGCGCGCGCCGGATCGGTTTCGTGTTCCAGCAGTTCTTCCTGATCGATGGGATGATCGCCCTCGAGAACGTCGCCACCGGGCTGATGTACACCGGGATGCCGGTGGGCGAGCGGCAGGAGCGCGCGCGGGCGGTGCTCGAGCGCGTCGGCCTCGGGCACCGGCTCGACCACCCGCCGGCCAAGCTGTCGGGCGGCGAGCGCCAGCGCGTGGCGATCGCGCGCGCGCTGGTGGCGCGCCCGGCGATCGTGTTCGCCGACGAGCCGACCGGCAACCTCGACAGCCAGACGGGCGCCGACATCATCGCCCTGCTGCGCGAGCTGAACGGCGAGGGCGCGACGATCGCGGTGATCACGCACGACCAGGAGATCGCCGCCGCGATGCCGCGGCGGGTGGAGCTGCGCGACGGGAAGGTGGTGGCGGACGCATGACCGCCATCGCTCCCAGCCGGCTCGCTCCCGGCGACGTCCTGCGCTCCGGCTCGATCGGCCTCCGCACCCGGCGGCTGCGCGCCGCCCTGTCGGGGCTCGGGATCGCGATCGGGATCGCCTCGATGGTGGCGGTGCTCGGCATCTCGGAGTCCTCGCGCGCCGACCTGCTGGCACAGCTCGACCGGCTCGGCACCAACCTGCTGCGCGTCGCGCCGGGCCAGTCGTTCCTCGGCGAGAACGCCGACCTGCCGGAGGCCGCCGGGCCGATGATCCGCCGCGCGAGCGGCGTCGAGGCGAGCGCGTCCACGAAGGTGATCGCCGGCGCGACCGTGCGCCGCAACCACCTGATCGACCCGGCGCGGACCGGCGGCATCGCCGTCGTCGCCGCGGACCCGCACCTGCCGAGCACCGTCGGCGCCACGCTCGCCCACGGCCGCTTCCTCGACGCCGCGACCGCCCGCTACCCGACCGTCGTGCTGGGCTCGGACGCCGCCGCGCGGCTGGGGATCGACCGCACCGGCGTGCGCGTGTGGCTCGGCGACCGCTGGTTCGCGGTGATCGGGATCCTCGATCCGCTCACGCTCGACCCCAACCTCGACAGCGCCGCGCTGATCGGCTTCGACGCCGCCGAGCGGGCATTCGACGCCGACCGCTCGGCCTCGACGATCTACGTCCGGGCAGACCCGGACCAGGTCACCGACGTGCGCGACCTGCTCGGCCGCACGGCGAGCCCGGAGCATCCCGAAGAGGTCGAGGTCTCGCGGCCCTCGGACGCGCTCGAGGCCCGCGCCGCCGCCAAGACCGCCTTCACCTCGCTGTTCCTCGGGCTCGGCGCCGTGGCGCTGCTGGTCGGCGGCGTAGGGATCGCCAACGTGATGGTGATCTCCGTGCTCGAGCGGCGGTCCGAGATCGGGCTCAGGCGGGCCCTCGGAGCCACCCGCCGCCACGTCGGGACCCAGTTCCTCTCCGAGTCGCTCCTGCTGGCCGCCGCCGGCGGGCTGGCCGGCGTGCTGCTCGGCGCGCTCGTCACCGCGGGCTACGCCGCCGGCCAGGACTGGCAGGCGGTCGTCCCACCGCTCGCCGTCGGCGGAGGCCTGGTCGCCGCCGCGGCGATCGGCGCGCTCGCCGGCCTGTACCCGGCACTACGCGCGGCCCGCCTCTCGCCCACGGACGCCCTGCGGTCGGTGTGACCGGCGCTGTCAGCGCAGCGAGATCGCGACCTCCTCCAGGAGGTCCATCGCCTCCTGCATGCCGCCCTCCATCCCCGGAGTTGATGATCGCGTCGCGGACCTCGCGGCTCGGGCACTACACGAGGATCGTGAGCGTCTGCGCCGTCCTGCTCGGCGAAAGTCGCCGTGTTGAGCGTCGCGTTCGCGTCCGGCTCGGGCACGCCCTCGTAGGCCTCGGTGCCGACGATCCGCTGCTCGGGGACGATCTCGCGGTACTCGCCGCGGAAGGCGACCTCCGAGATCATCGAGTTCCCGTACAAGGGCGAGAACGGCTGACCAACGGCTCGCGTGTTTTCACCGATTGAGGGTGGGAACACGCCACCGCCGAGCGCCTACGTCCCGCGCCGCTGACCAGCCGCCAGCTTCCCGGATCGCGACGGTCGGCAGCCAGTGGCACCGCGGTCGTCAAGCGGGTTATCGTCGCGGCGCGCCAAGATCGCCCACGCGTTCTGGCAGGCGTCCTCGATCGTCTGCGCGTGCGCGTGGAGCTGGCGCGCCCGATTCGCTGCAGGCGGTCGGCGTGGCGTAGAAGGCAGCGATCTGCTCGACTCGCGCGCTGATTGAGGTCACGGGGTTCGGCTCTCCCTTCGGGTGTTGGAGGCCGGAGTCCCCTGTGAGAGAGGCGCCGCATCGGCGGGGTTTCTTCGTTCTTGGGGTTTGTTCGAGAGGGCTCGGCCGGCTTGGGCGGACCAGCCGGGCGGACCAATCTGCAATGACAACCGCCTTTCGTGCGGTTGAGCCGTCCGACCCCGCTCGTAGCGTCAAGGACCGGGAAGACCTTCGAGGAAATCGTCTACGAGGCGGGACGGGACGCGTTGGCCGATCAGGAGGCGCTCGTCGCCGGCGTACGCCAACGCACGGGCACACTGTTGGCTGCCCACGCGCTCGTCGCCTCGTTCCTCGGCGCCGTGACGATCCGCGAGACCGGACTCGACGCATGGGGATGGATCGCCATCAGCTTGCTCGTAGTCGGCCTCGCCGCCGCCGGAGTCCTGCTCGCTCCCTGGAGGCTCAAGTTCTCCGTCGATGCGCGCGAGCTGCACGCCGAGCTCTACGAACAGGCCGAGGCTGAGGCGGACGCCGGCACGCTGGGCTGGCTCGCGGCGGCCGGCTATGGCTACCAGGCGCTGCGCGAGAAGAACGCCGCTAGTCATCCTGGGAGGGATGCGAGTGGTCGTGGACAACAGCGCGGGCGGGGACGCCCAGCTCGCCGCCGACGTGGCGCGCGGGCTGCGCGAGCGCGATCTCGCCGTCGAGCTCCGCGAGCCGGATCCCGCGGCGATGTTCGACACGGCCGTCCATCTCGTCTCGGCCGGTCTCGCGATCCGCGTCTTCGAACGTCCGGACCGCTCGTTGCTGCTGGCGATCGAGCAGATCGTGCGTGTCGCGCTGCTGCAGCGGCCCAGCCTGCGCCGGCGTACGCGCAGCGTGCCCGTGCACCTGGGCGAGAGCGGGCGCGTGATCGAGTGGATCGACGTATTCGACTAACCCTAGCCAAGCTCGGGAGCCCGGCGGTGCTGCGTCGCCTGCTCGAACGCGTAGCCGCAGCGGAAGAGCGCCCCCTCGTCGTAGGGCTTGGCCACCAGCTCGAGGCCGACCGGTGCGCCGTCGGCGGTGAAGCCGGCGGGCACCGTCATCGCGGGCATCCACGTCTGTGCGGCGATCAGCGTGTTGGTCGGGAACGTGAGCGTCGTCCAGTCCCGTCGCCCCGCCATCGTCGGCGGCGGCACCTGGACGGTGGGGTAGACGAGCAGGTCCAGCTCGTTCGCCGCCATCACGTTGGTCACCGCGAGCGTGAACTCGTGCCGCGCGGCGAACCGTCGCAGGTAGTCGGGCTCCTCCTCCGGCTGCTCGGGCCCGGCCATGATCGCGTCCATCAGGTCCAGCTCGCGGTGGTACTGGCCGGCGTCGTAGACCTCCCCCAGCCTGCGCACGGGCGGGTTCGACCGCTCGGACAGGAAGAGGTCGATGTCGTGCTTGGAGCGATCGGTGTACATCGAGGTCTGGATGATGTGGTCCATCAGGTCGGGGATCGCGACCTCGACCACGCCGGCGCCGGCCGCGCCGATCGCCCCGACCGCCGCGCGGACGACGGCGTTGACCGCCGCCCTCTCGGCGTCGTCGTCCGCGCCGAGCGCGTTGGTGACGAGCCCCACGCGCGCGCCCCGCAGGCCGTCGGTGGCGAGCTCGGCCGCGTACGGGCGTTCGCGGCGGCAGACGGCGTGGGCGGCGCTGTACGGATCGGCCGGGTCGTAGCCGGCGAGCACGTCCATGACCCGCGCGGCGTCCGCCACCGTCCGCGCCATCGGACCGCAGGTGTCCTGCGGGATCACCAGGTAGGACGTCCCCGTGCGCGGCACGACGCCCGGGGTGCTGCGCACGCCCACGAGGTTGCAGAACGACGCCGGCACGCGGACGGAGCCGCCACAGTCGGTCCCGAGGCCGACAGCGCACAGGTTCGCGGCGACGGCCGCCCCCGTGCCCGAGCTCGAGCCGCCGGGATCGCGATCCGGGTCGTAGGGGTTCCTCGTCTCGTTGCTGATCGACGAGTACGAGAACCACGACGTGGCCCAGTCAGGCAGCGTCGTCTTGACCAGGATGATCGCCCCCGCGTCGCGCAGGCGCCGCGTGACGGTCGCATCCTCCCGCGGCCGGTAGCCCTCCATCGCGACCGAGCCGAAGGTCGTCGGCATGTCGGCGGTCTCGATGTTGTCCTTCAGGGCGACCGGGATGCCATGGAGCGGGCCTGCCAGCTCGCCGATGACGGCGAAGGCGTGATCGAGCTCCTCCGCCCGCGCGAGCGCGTGCTCGCTGGTGGCCAGGACGGCGTTGAGCGCGGCACCGTGGGCCTCCAGGCGGTCCAGGTAGCCGCGCACCAGGTCGGCCGCGGTGAGGTCTCGGGCGCGGATCGCGGCGTGGATCCGCTCGATCGTCGCTTCCTCCAGCTGGAAGGCCGGTGTCATTGCGCTCCTCCTCGCTCGTCGCGTCGGACGGATCGTGGCAGCGGCGCGATCTCCACGCCGGCCTCGTGGAGCCGCCGCTTCACGGTCCGCGCGATCTCGACCGCGTTCGGCGCGTCACCGTGGATGCAGATCGTCGGCGCGTCGATCGTCAGCTCGGTGCCGTCCATGGCGTCGATCCGGCGCTCGTGCGCCAGCCGGACGGCCCGCTCGGCGACCCGCTCGGGGTCCCACGCGCGCTTGACCGCCTCGATCACGAGCGTCCCGTCGGGCCGATAGTCGAGGTCGACGAACGCCTCCGGGACGAGGCGCACGCCGTGCGGCTCGACCGCGGGCGCGACATCGGTGGTGAGCAGCAATAGGAGCAGACTCCGGTCGACGTCCGCGATCGCCCGTGCGAGCGAGCCGGCCAGCTCCGGGTCGCTCGAGCACATCGCGTACAGGGCGCCGTGCGGCTTGACATGCGCGAGGGCGCCGCCCTCGGCCCGCACGAACGCCCATAGCGCGCCGATCTGATAGGTCGCGTAGTCGCGCAGGTCCTGCGGCGAGATCGCGATCCGGCGCCGTCCGAACCCGAGCAGGTCCGGGAGGCCGACGTGCGCCCCGATCTGCACGCCTTCGTCGATCGCCGCGCGGACCGCTCCGCGCATCGTCCCCGGGTCGCCCGCGTGGAAGCCGCAGGCGATGCTGGCGGAGGAGATGAACGGCATGATCCCGGCGTCGTCTCCGAGCCGCCAGCGGCCGAAGCCCTCTCCCATGTCGACGTTGACGTCGAGGGTGCGGCGCCGATCGCTCATCACGTCCTCCTCTCGCGGGCATTCTCGCCTGCCGCCGTGCTCGGCCAGCCTGACCGCAAGCATGCCTACCCGTGGCCTCGCCGTGCTGCAGACCGAGTTCGAGCGGGCGTTCCCAGAGTGCCCGCTCGGCGTCCGCGTGGTGGGATGGCAGCCTGCCGCAGTCGACGACCGGCGACGGCCCGGTCTTCGACGTCCGCTCGCCGCGGGCGACCGGCCATCGCCTGCGCGCACACGGGCAGCTCGAGTCAAACACGGCGTCAACAGCCTGAAGCCGGCAACTCGCAGGGAAATCATCCACAAGAGCCGGACAGATCCGGGCGATTGTCTCCGCGGCAGAAGCGCTACTTCTTCAGCGGCGCCGGCTTCTTCTTCAGGGTGCCATCGTAGATGTGGTCCTCGAAGTCGATCAGCGATGGCCGGCCGACGCCGAAGATCGCGCCGCGCTTCTTGCCCTCGGGCGTCAGCTTGTGCGCGGCGACGCCGACGTGGCCGCCCGCAGGCCCGGCCTTGAGCTGCTGGCCGGTCGACGACTCGAGCTTCTCGCGCTTCTCCTGCTGGGCCGCGTTCTCTTTGGGCAGCTTGCGCTTGGGGTCGTTCTCGACCACCATGCCGCTGTCGTTGCCGCCGACCGAGATCAGGGTCGAGGTCGTCGGGTCGTAGGACTGCACGAGCACGATGTGGTTCGGCGTGCCGTCGAGTCCGACGTCCACGAGCGCGGTGTCGCCGGGTTGGATGTCGAGCTCGCCGCCAGCCGACAGCTCGCCGTAGTCCAGCCATTTGCGCTCGGCGCCGCGTGAGGCGTGGTAGGCCTTGAGCTCCTGCCAGTCCTCCTCCGCCCAGATCCATTTCTTGATCCGGTCCGGGTTGCGTGTGTAGACGTAGTTGAAGAAGTCCTGCACGTTGTTGGTGTGGAAGAAGCCGGCGCGCAGGTCCTTGTCCAGGCTCGACGTGCGGTAGTTGTCCTGTGCGAAGAAGCCGCACCAGTCGTGGCTCGCGGCCATGCCGGCGGACGTGTAGACGCGCTTGTGGACTTCTTTGGAGTCCTCGAGCAGGTCGCTCTCCGCGCCGGTCGCCGCCTCGAGCTGGATCGCCGCCAGCACCGCCTTGCGGGCCATGTCGTCCTCGATGTCCCAGCTGCCGCCGAGCGCCGCCTGGACGTCGCGCAGCTCGGGCAGCTTGCCAGCGTCGAGCTCGCGCAGCTTGACGATCGCCGTGCGGCGCTCCGCGTCGGTCTTGGCGGTTCGCATCGCCTCGTAGAGCGGCTCGCGCGCGGTGGCGAAGTCCGTGAAGTACTTCTCCTTGCGGCTGAGCGCGAGCGGCTTGAGCGCGTCGGCCTCCGCCGCCTCGATGATGAAGCAGCCGTTGGGCAGGTCGACGACCGCCTTGCCTTCGGGGCCGGGGCCCCGCTTGAGGCTGCGGTGCGCGTGCGCCGTCTGGACTGGCGTCGCCTTCTCGAGCGCGGCGGCGTGTTTGGACGGCGCCGCCGGGCCTGGGCCGGCC
>JBOGYU010000201.1:0-8141 GCA_050696935.1 Solirubrobacteraceae bacterium
CGCCGGCCGAGCTCGCCGAGCGCGCCGGTGTGAGCGAGCGCTACGCGGCCGAATGGTCGCGTGGGCTCGCCGCCGCCGGCTACCTTGCCCACGACCCCGCAAGCGGCCGCTACGCGCTCCCACCGGAGCACGCACCGGTGCTCGCGCAGGAAGGTGGACCGACGTTCCTCGGCGGCGGCTACCAACTGGTGCCCGCCGCGGCCGCCCAGGTCGAGCGGCTCGCGCACGCCTTCCGGACCGGCGGCGGCGTCGCCCAGGACGACTACGACCCCGACCTCTGGGACGGCATGCAACGCTTCACCGGCACCTGGTTCGAGAACCTGCTGCTCGGCGAGTGGCTGCCTGCCCGGCCGCAGCTCGAGCGCAAGCTCGAACGCGGCTGCGACGTCGCCGACGTCGGCTGCGGAGCCGGACGCGCACTACTTAAGCTGGCGCACTCCTATCCACGCTCGCGCTTCGTCGGCTTCGACAACCTCGACGCCCAAATCGAGCGAGCCCGACAGAACGCCGAGCGCGCGGGCATCGCCGACCGCGTGCGCTTCGAGCCGCTCGACGCCGTCGGCGGGCTGCCCGGGCGCTACGACATCGTGACCACGTTCGACGTCGTCCACGACGCCGTCGACCCGCGCGGCCTGCTGCGCGCGATCCGCGCAGCCGTCAAGCACGACGGCAGCTACCTGATGCTGGAGATCAACTGCGCCGACCACCACGAGGACAACGCCGGGCCACTGGCGGCACTGTTCTACGGCTTCAGCGTCTTCTACTGCATGACCACCTCGCTCGCCCACGGCGGCGAGGGCCTCGGGACCTGCGGAATGCCCGAAGCGAAGGTCCGCGAGCTCTGCACCGAGGCCGGCTTCGCGACGGTCGAGCGGGTCCCGATCGAGAACCCCTTCAACGCCCTCTACGAGATCCGGCCGTAGCCCCCAATCAAGCAACGAAGCACCGGGAGTCGTGAACGCCGCGGCGGTCGCCATCGTCACCGGCGGCAGCCACGGATCCGGCGAACTGACCGCCCAAACGCTTGCGCGGCGCGGTCACCGCGTCTTCGCCGGAATGCGGCAGCTCGAGCGACGCAACGCCGCGGCGGCCGAGCGGATGCGCGCGCTCGCCGCTACCGACGCCCTTGCGCTGGAACCGATCGAACTTGACGTGACGGACGAGGCATCGGTCGATGCGGCCGTCGAACGGATCCTCGCCCAGGCGGGCCGGATCGACGTCCTCGTCAACAACGCCGGGGTGCTGTTCTACGGGCTCACCGAGGCGTTCACCAGCGAGCAGGCGCGCGAACTGCTCGACGTCAACGTCCTCGGCTCCATCCGCCTCAACCGCGCAGTCCTTCCGCACATGCGTAAGCGCGGCAGCGGCCTGCTCGTCCATGTCACGTCGATCGGGGGCCGTCTCACCATCCCCTGCTACGGCCTCTACTGCGCCAGCAAGTACGCGCTCGAGGCGCTCGCCGAGGCCTACCGCTACGAGCTCTCCGCGCACGGCGTGGACTCCGTGATCGTCGAGCCGGGACTGTTCCGCAGCAACCTGTACGCAGCCATGCACGGTCCGGACGACCACGGGCGGGTCGAGTCGTACGGCGAGACCGCAGACGCGGCGCGAGCGCTCCTCGCGAGCATCGAGCAGAGGCTCGCTCGCCTCCGACGACGCTCGGGATCCGCAACAGGTGGCCGACCCGATCGTCGAGCTGGTCGAGACCCCGCCCGGCCAGCGCCCGCTGCGCACGGTCGTCGGGGACGTCGCCGCCGCCCGCGCCATCAACCAGGCCGCCGATCCGTGCGTGCGGGCCATGCTCGAGAGCCTGCGGTTGGGGCACCTGGCGCAGTTCCCGACGCCCGATCGCTGACCGCACGCGGGCGCTTCCAATCCAAGCCGCACCGCCCCCTCAGGCCCTTAGCGGGAGAATCCCGCAATCGCGCGCCGCGCAGCCGCTGTCGCGCGCGAGCGAGCGTCTCCGCCCGGCTCCTCGAGACACCCCCCCGGGACGACTGTCGGCTGTCCGGGATCGCGAGCTTTCGGCTCCTGCATCGCCAACGAGAGCGGGCGTAGGTCGAGTCCTGCGGCCTCCTCTCGGGGCTCGTGCCGAGCGGTAGCCGGCGCGCTCGGTCTCGGCTCCTGCAAGTCGCGCGAAGCGGCCGCACCGTCGACGTCGCACCTCGTACCGTCCCGTCATGGATCACCTCGCGATCTCCGTACGCGACCAGGAGCGTTCGCGCCGCAGGCCGGGCGACAGAGCGGGCGCGTCATCGGTTGCCATGCTCGAATGGCTGCCGCAATTCATCCAGCGGCTAGCGTCGCGCGGACAGCGACCGCGCGCGCCACAGGAACACCGGCAAGAGCACTCGATAGAGCCCGCGGAAGAACCTCTGGGCTCCTACGCCGCTCCGCTCTTCGAGGTCGACGCGTCCGCGCGGATGGCCGAGGAGCCGTCCCGCGCTCGGACGGAGTGGCGTCACTGTTACCTCGATCTGACAGACGTGTTTGACGCTCTTGTAGGCGTAGAGCTGGGGTAGCACGAGCCGAAGCGGCGCGCCGTGGTCCCCGAGAAGCTGATCATCGAGACGATCCGCCAAGAACGTGTCTTCGTGGAGCGCTTCTTCGAGCGGGATCGTCGCGGCATAGCCGTCGAGCCCTCGGACCCGGATGTACGCCATGCCGGCGTGCGGCCGCGCATGCGGGAGGACCACCTCTTCCCAGAACGAGCGAAACGGCCTCCCCGACCAGCGCAGCCCCACGGCGCTCCAGGTGGTCACGCAGTGCAAGTCCGACAGCAGCTCCCTGCGAACGGCGAAGATCTCGTCCGGGGTAAGCTCGAGCGCCCGCTCCACGTCGCCATTGATGTGGAGCTTGAAGTCGGGCGGCGACACCGCGCGGCGCTTCATGTACGCATCGAGCCCGAAGCGGGGCATCGGACCGGCATGGACACGCTGGCCGGGCGGTAGCGCCATAGCCGGCCATTATTTAGGGTCGCCGCTGTGCCGCACGTGATCCAGATCGAGCCGGTCGACAGCGTCCGCGTCACGATCCTGATGGACAACGTGACGGATCCGCTGATCCCCGACCAGGGTCCGGTCACGCGGCTCAGCTGGCCGAAGGCGCTTGCCGCTGGCGCGCCGCGCGTCGTGACACCGCTCGTGCCCGACGGCGTCCCGGACGCGCTCATCGCCGAGCCCGGCTTCTCCGCGCTCGTACGCGTCCAGCAGAGCGGACGGGAGCGCACGCTGCTGTTCGACACCGGCGTCTCCCCCGGCGGCGTCGTCGAGAACATGCGCCGGCTGGGACTCTCGCTGAGCGACGTCGAGGTGATCGTCCTCAGCCACGGGCACTGGGATCACGTCACGGGGATGGAGGGCGTGGCGAGGGCGCTTGGTCGCCGAAACCTCCCGGTGCTGATCCACCCCGAGTTCTGGACCCGGCGCCGGCTCAGGTTCCCGGGCCTCGATCCCGCCGAGCTCCCGTCGACGAGCCGCGCGGCTCTCGAAGGCGCCGGCTTCGAGATCGTGGAGGAGCGGCGGCCGTCGTTTTTGCTCGACGGCTCGGTGCTGATCACGGGCGAGGTCGACCGCACGACGGAGTTCGAGACCGGCTTCAAGGGCCACGAGGCGCTCCGCGACGGCTGGGAGCCCGATCCCCTCATCCTCGACGACCAGGCGCTGGCCATCCGCGTCCGAGACCGCGGGATCCTCGTCGTCAGCGGCTGCGGCCACGCCGGAATCGTGAACACAGTCCGCTACGTGCAGAAGCTGACGGGCGAGCGGAAGGTCGCAGGGATCGTCGGCGGCTTCCACCTGAGCGGCCCGATGTTCGAGGCGATCATCCCTCCGACGGTGGCCGCCTTCGACGAGCTCGCCCCGGCGCTGCTCGTGCCGGCCCACTGCACCGGCTGGAAAGCGGTCCACCAACTCGCAGCCCGCTTCCCGGACGCATTCGTCCAGAGCGCGGTCGGGACCACGGTCGAGCTCTGACCCGCGCTCGACCTACAGCTTCTCGGCCTCGTCCTCGCAGGGAACGTTGACGTAGCCGGAGCGGAACGGCCTCGCCTCGCCCGACCCGGGGTCGTACGCGTGCCGCCAGACGCAGCCGGTGTCGTTCGTCAGCAGGTGGATCGAGACGGACGTCTCAGCGGACGTCGTCCGCACCCGATGGATGTCGTCGCGCGGCGGAATCAGCACGTAGAAGTCGCCG
The DNA here is from genome assembly GCA_050696935.1 of Solirubrobacteraceae bacterium. Taxonomy (GTDB): domain Bacteria; phylum Actinomycetota; class Thermoleophilia; order Solirubrobacterales; family Solirubrobacteraceae; genus DASSUW01. Next base: position 4,195 of record JBOGYU010000201.1, read on the forward strand.
CGGCCGAGCGAACGCTGCTCGACGAGCTCCAGCGCGCCGTTCCTCACGGTGTAGATCTCCTCGTCCTGCGCGCCGCGATAGAGGCCGACGAGCCCCCAAGCGAGGTGGTCGTGGATCGGCGTCTCCGAGCCGGGCGGCACCACGAGCGAGAAGAGCGACAGCGAGCCGTCGGCGCGGTAGAGAAGCCACTGCCCGATGCCGCCGCCCATCCCGCTCTCGGGCGCGGCAGCCTGGTACCGGTCAGGGAGCCAGTCCGGGTCGGCGAGCAACCCGGCGAATCGACGCCTGATCGCCTCGCACGCCTCCTCCGGCGACGAGGCCGCCGCGATCGTCGACTGGACGTCGGCCACGAACGACCGCACCACCGGCGTGTCGAGAACGAACTCGGCGCCCATCGCTCCTTCGCCCTCCCATGCGTTTCGGTGACCTTGCGGCGCCAACCTATGCCGGCTCCGAGATCCAGTCAAGCAGGGCACACGCCAGGCGCCCCTGTCGCTGCTCCCCCGGTAGGAGAGCAGGCGCCCACGCCCACGGCGACCCGGCTGTCGCTCGGGACGACAACCGGGCGTCCGCGAGCGCGCCGGTCAGGCTCTCGCTTACGTGACGCGTAGCGGCAGTGGTTTCGTTTGCCTTGTTGAGCTCCGGAGAGACGCCGGTGCGAAGGAGCGGTCGCCGGTTGGTTCTCACAACCAGCATTCTCAGCACCCCGCGCCACCTGGGCGGCGCACAACGCGCCCGCGACGAACGCGAGTCGACCGTCCGGTAGTTCCGACAAGATCCGCGCGTGCACGCCGAGCAGGTTCTCGCCGACTACGACCGCTGGCTCGAGCGCCAGGCGCTCGCCGCCCGCACCCGCGCCAGCTACCGCCGCTGGGTCGGCGAGCTCGCCGCCCATCTGGACGCCGGCGGCGAGCTCGAATGCTTCCTCGCGCCCGATGGCGAGCACGATCGCCGCGCCGTCCTCGGCGACTGGCGCCGGCGCCTCGTCGACCGTGGATTCGCTCCCTCGACGGTCAACCTCGCGCTCGCGGCGGCGACATCGCTGCTGGACTCACGGGCGCTGCCGGCGCCCCGCGTGCCACGGGTCGAGCTCGACCCACCCGCCCCGCGGGCGCTCTCAACGGAACAGCTGCGCGCGGTGCAGCGCGAGACCGACCGCCTCCGCTCGAGCCGCGACCGAGCGATCGTGGAGCTGTTGCTGCGTACCGGGTTGCGGATCGGCGAGCTCAGCGACCTGGACGTCGGCGACGTGCACCTGACGCAGCGCACCGGCGAGCTCGTCATCCGCCACGGCAAGGGCGACCGCCGCCGCATCGTCCCACTCAACCGCCCCGCCCGAGCCGCACTGCGCGCATGGCTCACCGACCGCCCGCGCCACCCCACGGCCCCGGCGCGCGACCGGGGGCCGCTTTGGATCTCCCGCACCGGCGAGCAGCTCTCGGTCCGCTCGATCACCAAGCTCGTCACGAAGGTGATGACGGCCGCCGGCGTCGAAGAGACGGCACACGGGCTACGGCACACGCTCGCCACACGGCTGGTCCGCGACCACGGCCGCGACCTCGCGCTCGTCGCCGACGTGCTCGGCCACGCCGACGTCAAGACCACCCGCCGCTACGCCCGCTCCGAACTCGAGGACCGCCGCGCCGCGCTCGAAGCGCTCGACCGCTGATACGCCGCCCAACGTCGAACCGGTGTTCGCTGACGGCAGCCTGGCCAACCGCTGTCATTCGACTGTCCATTCACACCGATCTCGCTTCGCGCTGTTATCGCGTCCAGAGAATCCGCCCCGGCGACGAGCGCGATGCTCGCGCTTGGCGAGCTCAGAAGAGAGCCGCATGTCCGGGAAAGGGCATTCTCTGACGTGTCCGGACGAGCGCACCGCGCTTCTGCTTGTCGCCGAGGAGCGGTAGCGGCCCGACGGTCGCGGCGTACGGCTCCTGCTTGTCCGGAGCGGCGGCCCGCGTCACCGACGCGTAGCGCTGCCGTGCCGCTCGATCGGGATGGTCGTCCGCGTCCACGGCAGGAGCGCCCGCAGCGCTCGCCAGATCTCTCGCTGCCTATTTCTGAGCGAGAGAGTGGCGGGCGTCGGGCGCCTGGGCGCTGCGTGTCGCTTACTGCCAAAGGCTCCCGATCACGGCGGCCACGAGCAGCTTCACGAGCCATTCACCGGCGTGGATGGCGGCGAGCTTTCCAGGGGTGTGCCCTCATAGATCATGGCGCTTAGACTCGGGCGTAGCGGGCGGGTGCCGCGGACTCTAGGAGGCCACGATGAAGGTTCATGCGATCCAGACCGGCACCGTCGCGGTCAAGTCTCGCCAGCGAGAAGGGCTGGGGCGGGGAGCGCGCCGCCTGGCGAACACGTTCCTCGACCGGCAATGGACGGACCCGCTGCCGATTCTGGCTTGGGCGATCGAGCACTCTGAGGGGCTGATCGTCGTCGACACGGGCGAGACGGCCCGCACTTCGGAGCCGGGCTACTTTCCCCGTTGGCATCCGTACTTCCGTACCGGCCTGCGCGAGTGGGTCGCGCATGAGGAAGAGGTGGGCCCGCAGCTCGGCCGGCTTGGATTCTCGCCCCGCGAGGTGCGCTGGGTCGTGATGACTCACCTGCACACGGACCACGCCGGCGGCCTCCACCACTTCCCGGACAGCGAGATTCTCGTGTCACGCGTCGAGCTCAAGAAGGCGTCGGGGTGGGTGGGTCGCGTGCGCGGCTACCTGAACAATCGCTTTCCGGACTGGTTTGCCGCGCGCGGCATAGACTTCGCTGCCGACCCCGTGGGCCCGTTCCCCGAGAGCTTTGCGCTCACAGCCGCCGGCGACGTGCGGCTGGTCCCGGTACCAGGGCACACCGCCGGGCAGCTCGCCGTGATCGTCGAGGACGAGCGAGGCAGCATCTTCCTCGCCGGAGATAGCTCCTATAGCGAGGACCTGATGCTGCGCGGCGCAGTCGACGGGATCGCGCCCGACGAGGCCGCCGCCCGGCGCACGCTCGAGCGTATCCGCACCTACGTTTGGCGCGACGCCGACCGTGTACCTGCCATCGCACGATCCTCAGTCGGCGACCCGTCTCGCTCAGCGGCAGGTCGTCACGCGAGAGGGAGCAGCGCATGAAGTTCGAGGCTGAAGTCCGCATCCAGCGGCCGATCGAAGACGTCTTCGCCTACCTCTCGGATCCCCGCAACTTTCCGCACTGGAATTCGGCGGTCCGTGCTGTGCGACCGACCTCCGCAGCGTCAACACAGGTTGGCACCATGTACTCGATGGAGCGAGAGCTTCCGAGCGGGAGAGCCGAGAACGACCTCGAGATCGTGGCACTCGAGCGCCCGCGAGAATTCACGATCCGCACAACGTCCGGACCGACCCCGTTCCACTACCACTACCGGCTGTCGTCCGAGAACGGCGAGACGATTGTCACGCTCGACGCCGAAGTCAAGCTCGAAGGCGCTGCAGCCTTCGCTGCTCCGCTCGCGCGACGCGCCGTCAAGCGCGGCGTCGACGACAACCTCGCTGCGCTGAAGCAGATCCTGGAGGCGCGCCCGTGAACGAGCAGGGTCCGCCGCGCCCGCGACGTTCGCCCATCCCGTCAGCGAGCCAGAGCCGGGCAATGTCCCGTCCCGTCGGCGTCCGGGTTCGAAGACGCGATCGTCGCCGTAGAGAGTGTGCACGCCACCACGCTCAAGCGCCAGTGCGTCGCTGGCGGACAGAGGAGACGGAGCAGCTCCAGCGAGCGACGCGCGGAGCCGGTCGCTCCTCCCTCTCGCGTAAGCGGCACTCACGCTGGCGCCGCAGGCGCCGCTCCCTCGCATCGGAACCGGCAGGGTGAGTCGCCGGGGGGAGTCGCACCCCCCGGCGCTCGCAGAACCGGACGTGACGGTCTCCCGTCATCCGGCTCCCATCGTCCAGCCGTCGGGGCGCGCGCCGAAGCGCCAGTGGGCGAACAGGTC
>JBOGYU010000202.1:0-8130 GCA_050696935.1 Solirubrobacteraceae bacterium
CCGCCGGGCGCCGCGCCGCCGCGTGAGCCTCGACGGCTACCCCCACCGGCTCGCGATCCCGACCCGCTGGAACGACAACGACGTCTACGGCCACGTCAACAACGTCGAGTTCTACGCGTTCTTCGACACCGTCATCAACGCGTATCTGATCTCCGACGGCGGGCTGGACATCCACGACGGCGACGTGATCGGGCTGTGCGCGGAGTCGCACTGCGAGTTCCTGGGGCCGCTCGCCTTCCCGGACACCGTGCACGCCGGGCTGCGGGTCGGCCACCTCGGTCGCTCGAGCGTGCGCTACGAGATCGGGCTCTACGGCGCGGGTGCCGCCGAGCCGGCCGCGAGGGGGTGGTTCGTGCACGTGTTCGTGGATCGGGCGGCGCGGCGGCCGGTCGACGAGATCCCGGCCAGGTTGCGCGAAGCGTTGGAGCGGCTCGTCTGACCGGCGAACTGCGGGCTTGTAGGGCGGCGGGCCGGAGGGTTTCCGAGGCACCGTCCTGCCCTGGGGGGATATAGGCCCCCCTATCCAGGACGGTGGACGAAACCCGGCTCGACCCGCCCTCAGTTGACGTTCGCCGGGACCCGGGTACGCGCCACCGTCATGCGCCAACTCTCCCCCGCCGCCCGCGCCGTCCTGCTCGGCCCCGGCCCGGTCGCCCGAGCAGCCGCACTGCGCGCCGCCACCCGCGAGGAGCGGTGGATGCTGTGCCGGCCGCGCCAGGTGCGCCGCTCGTACGTCAAGGAGGTGATCGACCGCCCCGACGACCCGCACGCGCAGGAGCGCTGGATGCTGCGCCAGGACGACGAGGTGCGCGAGTCGTACGTGCGCGAAGTGCTCGGGGAGCCATACTGACCCCGTGCCCATTCCCGACGACCTGCTCGCCGAGGCGCCGCTCGAGGCCGCCGTCGCCGCCCTCGCCGAGCGCAACCACCACCATCTGGCGCAGATGAGCCCCGCCGAGCGCGACGAGGCGATCGCGCACTGGCGCCAGCTCGCCGTCACCGTGCTGACGGCCGCGGGCGCGGCCCTGGACGGGGACGCGGACGAGGGCCCCGGCCGCGCGGTGATCGTGCTCGAGGACGCCGGGCCGGAGGAGATCGCGATCCACGCCAGCTTCTTCCCGCAACTCGAGGACCTCGGCGGTGGCGAGGTGGGCGCCACGCCCGCCCAGGCTGCGGCGCTCGAGCTGTTGGAGCAGCTCGGGGACGACGAGTAAGCCGCACGCAAATCCGGGTACGCGATCCTCATGCTGACCATCACTTCCGACGCCGCCGACGCCCTGCGCGCGGTGCTCGGCGCCAAGGAGGGCGGCGTCCGGATCTCCACCGGCACGTCGCTCAACGGCAATGGCCCCAACCTGACGCTCGAGGTGGTGCCCGAGCCCGAGCCCGACGACGAGGTGCTCGACGCCGACGGCGCCAGCCTGTACCTGGACCCGGTGGCGGTCGACGCGCTCGACGGCAAGGTGCTCGACGCCGAGCGGGAGGCCGACGCCGTCCGCTTCTCGGTCTTCGACGGGGAGTGACGGCGGGCCGGTATCGTCGCGCCGCAGGAGGCGGGGCGCGACGAGGCCGGAGGAGACAGATCCCGAGACGGAGGAGCGTGGCATCGAGCACGCCGCGTCGTCCGAGGCATGGCTGCGCGGTACGCTCGAGGAGATCGTCTCCCAGCTGCGCCGCCTGTACGACCTCGCCGGCTGCGCGTTCCTCATGGTCGACTGGGAGCGGCGCTTCATCGTCCCCGCCGCCGCCTGGTTCGCGTCCGAGGACGTGCGCGACGCGTTCGGCGCCGTCCTGCGCCGCCCCTACGACCCCGAGCGCGCCGGCATCACCGAGGCGGCGATCGAGCGGCGCGCGCCGCTGCTGATCGCCGCCATCGAGGAGTGGCCGGGAGCGGGCGCCCTGCACCGGCGCCTGGAGGAGCAGCTCCCGCCCGGCCAGGCGGCGATGATGTGGGACTGGTACCGCACCTCCTCGCTGCTCTCCTGCCCGGTGGAGGCGCCGGACGGCCGCATCCTCGGCGTGCTGGCGCTGGCGTCCGCCGGGTTCCGCGAGGACGACCTGCGGACCGCGGCCGTGTTCGCCCACCTGGCGGGCGTCGCGCTCGACCGCTCCGAGCTGCTCGCTCGCGAGGAGCAGCGCTCCCACGAGGAGCTGATGCTCAACCGCGCCGCCCAGGAGGTCGCGCGCTCGCTCGAGCTCGACGACGTCTACCGCGCCACGGTGGACCAGGCGGCGATCCTCAGCGGCGCGTCGATGGCCATCCTCACCCGCCAGCAGCCCGCCAGCCGCGACCTGCACGTCGTCTGCCAGCGGGGCGCGTCCGAGCGCGTCCGGCAGGCGCGCTTCGGCCTCGGCGAGGGCATGATCGGCCACGTCGCCGAGACCGGCGAGCCGTACGTGAGCCGCGACGCCGATCGCGACCGGTTCCTTCCCTGGATCATCCAGGACGAGGGCGTGCGCTCCTTCGCGCACGTGCCCCTCTCCCTCGGTCCCCGCCTGTTCGGCGTGCTCACGGTCGCCGACCGGCGGCCGGGCGTGTGCGACGACGCGATGCTGGCCCGCCTCGTGGCGTTCGGGCGCGCGGCGGCCGGCGCGATCGCCAACGCGCTCGACTTCCAGCGCGAGCGGCGGGTCGCCCACGCCCTCACCGGCGGCTTCGTCCCCGGCCCGCTGCCGGAGCTGGAGGGGTTCGACGCCGGCCTCGTCTACGCGCCGGCCGGCCGGGTCGCCGGCGGCGGCGACTTCTTCGGCATCTGGCGGCTGCCGAGCGGGTCGGTCGCCTTCCTGGTCGGCGACGTGAGCGGCAAGGGGATCGAGGTCGCCGCGATCAGCGCGATGGTGCGCTTCTTCGTCGAGGCGCGCAGCTGGGACGCCGCCGACCCCGCCGCGGTGATGGCGCAGACCAACGCGCTGCTGCGCCGCCGCCTGCCCGGCACGACGTTCGTGCCGGCGGTGATGGCGGTGATCGACGCGCAGCGCGTGCGCTGGTGCAACGCCGGCCACCCCGCCCCCGTGCTCCTGGCCGCCGCGGGCGGCGAGCGCGAGCTGTCGCGCACCGGGCTGCCGCTGGGCGTGGAGGAGGACGCGGCGTACACGGCGGCCGAGGCGCCGCTGGGGCCGCGCGACCTGGTCTTCGCCGCCACCGACGGGCTCACCGAGGCGCGGCGCGAGGGCCGCCAGTTCGGCGACGAGCGGCTCGGAGCCGTGCTGGCCGAGCACGGCCGCGCGCTGCACCCCGAGGCGCTGGTGCGGCTCATGCACCGCGAGGCGGAGGCGTGGGCGCCGGCGATCGACGACGACGTCGTGATCCTCGCCCTCCGGCGGCGCGCGTGATCGAGTTCCGCCGCGAGCCGCCCGACGCGCCCGCCGGCCGCGATCTGTACGCCGCCTACCTGGCGCTCGTGCGCGACCGGCTGCCGGGCTTCACCCCCACCGAGGACATCTTCCCCGAGCCGGGCGCCTTCACGGGGCCCGGCGCCGCCTGGCTCGTGCTGTACGAGGACGGCGAGCCGGTGGCCTGCGGCGGCCTGCGCCCGCTCGAGCCGGGCGTCGGCGAGATCAAGCGCATGTTCGTGCGCGAGCACGCGCGCCGGCGCGGCCACGGCCGGCGGCTGCTGGCCGAGCTGGAGGAGATCGCCCGCGCCACCGGCCACCGGCGGGTCCGCCTGTACACCACGGAGGTGCTCACCGAGGCGCGCCGCCTGTACGAGTCGGCCGGCTACGAGCTCGCCCGCTCCCCGCAGGTGGACGGGCGGCAGGACTACTGGCTCCAGAAGGACCTCTCCGGGTAGGCCGACCACGTGCTCAGCCAGGTGGACATCTCGCCCGTCGGCCCGGCCCGCTTCCGCGACGTCCTCTCCGCCGAGACGCTCGAGGCGTTCGAGGCGGGCGTCCGCGAGTCGCGCGAGCTGCTCGGCGGGCGCGAGGTGTGGAACGTCAACTCGACCGCCCGCGGCGGCGGCGTCGCGGAGCTGCTGCGGCCGCTGGTGGCGTACGCGCGCGGCGTCGGGGTCGACGCCCACTGGGCCGTGATCCAGGGCGATCCGCCGTTCTTCGAGGTCACCAAGCGCCTGCACAACCGCCTGCACGGCAGCGCGGGCGACGGCGGGCCGCTGGACGACGGCGCGCGCCGCGCCTACGAGGGCCCGCTGGAGCGCAGCGCGGCCGACCTCGCCGCCCGCCTGCAGCCCGGCGACGTGGTGATCCTGCACGACCCGCAGACGGCCGGCATGACGCGCGCGGTGCGCGAGACCGGCGCGTCGGTCGTCTGGCGCTGCCACATCGGGCTCGACGTGCCGAACGAGCACGCGCGCGAGGGCTGGGAGTTCCTGCGCCCGTACGTGGTCGACGCCGACGCGTACGTGTTCTCCCGCCGCGCCTTCGTGTGGGAGGGCCTCGACGAGGACCGGATCCACGTGATCGCCCCGTCGATCGACGCCTTCGCGCCCAAGAACCAGGAGCTCGACGACGGCACGGTGGCGGCCGTGCTGCGGGCGGCCGCGATCGTCCCCGACAGGGCCGACCCGCGCGCCGCGACCTACTACCACCAGGACGGCACCCCCGGCCGCGTGAACCGTCGCGCGGACATGATCGAGGACGGGCCGCTGAGGCCCGACGACCCGGTCGTGCTCCAGGTCTCGCGCTGGGACTCGCTGAAGGACCCGCTCGGCGTGATCGAGGGCTTCGGCGCCCACGTGCCCGACGCGCACTTCGTGTACGCCGGCCCGGCCGTCGAGGCGGTGTCCGACGACCCGGAGGGCGAGCGCGTGCTGAGCGACGCGATCGCCGCCCGCGAGCGGCTGCCGGGCGACGCGCGCCGGCGGGTGCACCTGGCGGCGCTGCCGATGGACGACGCGGAGGAGAACGCGATCATCGTCAACGCGCTCCAGCGCCACGCCCGCGTCGTCGTCCAGAAGAGCCTCGCGGAGGGCTTCGGTCTCACGGTCGCGGAGGCGATGTGGAAGGGCCGCCCGGTCGTCGCCTCGCGGATCGGCGGGATCCAGGACCAGATCGTCGACGGCGAGAGCGGCGTGCTGCTCGACGACCCGCGCGACCTGTCCGAGTTCGGCGCCGCGGTGCGCGGGCTGCTCGAGGACGAGGCCGCCGCCGAGCGGATGGGCGAGCGCGGCCGCGAGCGCGTGCGCGACGAGTTCCTGAGCGCCCGCAGCCTGCTCCAGTACTTGGAGCTGATCCGTAGCATGAGCCCTCGTGCCTGAGCAGTTCTGCACCGACGGCGACGTCGACATCTGCTACGAGACGTTCGGCGACCCCGCCGACCCGGCGGTGCTGCTGGTGATGGGCCTGGCGACGCAGATGCTCGCCTGGCACGAGGAGCTGTGCGAGCAGCTCGCCGAGCGCGGCTTCCACGCGATCCGGTTCGACAACCGCGACATCGGCCGCTCGGGGCGGGTCGACGGCGGCCCGCCGCCCAGCCTGCTCCAGCTCATGCGCCGGGACCGCCGCGCCGCGGCCTACACGCTCGACGACCTGGCGGCGGACGGGGTCGGACTGCTCGACCACCTCGGGATCGAGCGCGCGCACGTGGTCGGCGCCTCGATGGGCGGCATGATCGCCCAGACGGTCGCGGCCCGGTACCCGGAGCGCGTGCTCTCCCTGGTGTCGATCATGTCCAACACCGGCGCACGCTTGAGCGGCCAGCCGTCGCCGCGGCTGTACCCGGTGCTCCTGCGCCGGCCCCCGCGCGACCGCGAGGGCTACATCCGCCACACTGCCTGGGTGATGGAGCAGATCGGCTCCCGCGGCTTCGAGCGCGACGCGGACGACCTGCGCCGGCTGGCGGAGACGAGCTACGACCGCGGCCTGAACCCCGCCGCCGCCGGCCGCCAGCTGGCGGCGATCATCGCGTCCGGCGACCGCACGCCGCTCCTGCGCACGATCACCGCGCCGACGCTGGTGATCCACGGCACCGCCGACCGGCTCGTCCCGCCCTCCGGCGGCCGCGCCACCGCGCGGGCGATCCCGGACGCGCGCCTGCTGACGGTCGAGGGCATGGGCCACGACCTGCCGCGCGGCGCCTGGCCACGGATCCTCGACGCGATCGAGGAGAACGCGGCGCGGGCCGTGGGCGCGCCCGCCGCATGACGAGCGCCGAGGACCGCCTGCGCGAGAGCGACGCGCGCAAGAGCGCGATCCTCGACGCCGCGTTCGACTGCATCATCACCATGGACGCCGCCGGCAACGTGGTCGAGGTCAACCCTGCCGCCGAGCGCACCTTCGGCTACGCCGCGAGCGAGATGGTCGGCCGCGACCTGGCCGAGCTGATCATCCCGCCGCGGCTGCGCGAGGCGCACCGCCGCGGCGTCGAGCGATACGTCGCGACGGGGCGGTCCGGAAGCATGGTCGGGCACCCGGTCGAGCTGCCCGCGATGCGCGCCGACGGCAGCGAGTTCCCGGTCGAGATCGCGATCACCCGCCCGCTGCTGCCCGGCCCGCCGCAGTTCACGGGCTTCCTGCGCGACGTCACCGATCGGCGGCGCGACGAGGAGGCCCTGCGCTCGCTCGCCGAGGAGCAGGCCGCGCTGCGGCGGGTGGCGACCACGGTCGCGAGCGAGGCCGACCAGGAGCGCGTGTTCGCCGTCGTGACCGAGGAGGTGGGCCGTCTGCTCGGCGCCCACACCGCGAACATGGTGCGCTTCGAGCCCGACGGCTCGGCGGTCGTCGCGGGCGCGTGGAGCACGGGCGCTCGGCGCAACGTCCCGGTCGGGACGCGACTCGCGCTGGACGGCCCCACCGTCACCGAGCGGATCCTGCGCAGCGGCCGGCCGGAGCGGATCGACAGCTTCGACGGCCTGCCCGGCGAGACGGCCGCGATGCTGCGCGAGCTCGGCTTCCGCGCCGCCGTCGGCGCCCCGATCTCGCTGACGGGCCGGCTGTGGGGCGCGGTGATGGTCTCGACGATCGACGAGGCGCCGTTCCCGGAGGGGTCCGAGCAGCGGATCGCCGACTTCGCCGAGCTCGTCGCGCTCGCGCTCGCCAACGCCGAGGCGCGCGAGGAGCTGGCGGCGTCCCGGGAGCGCATCGTCGAGGCGGGCGACGCCGAACGCCGGCGCCTGGAGCGCAACCTGCACGACGGCGCGCAGCAGCGGCTCGTCGCGCTCTCGCTGACCCTCCGGCTCGCCGAGGCACGGCTCGCGGACGCCGACCCGGCGGCGCTCGAGCTGCTGCGCGGCGCCAACGCCGAGCTCGGCGAGGCGCTCGGAGAGCTGCGCGAGCTGGCCCGCGGCATCCATCCGGCGATCCTCACCGACCGCGGCCTCGTCCCCGCGCTGGAGATGCTGGCGGGGCGCGCGAGCGTCCCCGTCGAGCTGTCGGCGCCGCTCGAGGAGCGGCTGCCCGGCCCGGTCGAGGCGGCCGCCTACTACATCGTCGCCGAGGCGCTGACCAACGCCTCCCGGCACGCGCGCGCCTCCCGGGTGCGGGTGCACGTCGCCCGCACGGAATCCGGGGCGGTGGTCGAGGTCACCGACGACGGCGTCGGCGGCGCCGACGAGCGCACCGGCTCCGGCCTGCGCGGCCTGTGCGACCGCGTCGACGCCCTCGGCGGCACGCTCGAGCTGGACAGCCCGGCGGGCTTCGGCACGACGCTGCGGGCACGCATCCCGTGCCGAAGTCGGGACACCCGTACCGACGCGGCGCCCCAGGCCTCATAGCCTGGGCCGGGTGCCGAGAGGACTCGTCTGGACCACATACGGACTGCTCGTGCTCATCTGGTCGAGCACGTGGGTGGCGATCAAGATCGGGCTGGAGGACGTGCCGCCGCTGCTCGGCGCCGGCGTCCGGTTCGCGATCGCCGGCGCCGGGCTGCTCGTGCTGGCGCGGCTGCTCGGCCGGCCGCTGAGGACCGACCTGCGGCTCGCGTCGGTGCTCGCGCTGCTGCCCTTCGCGGCAGCCTACGGACTGATCTACTGGGGCGAGCAGTACGTGCCGTCGGGCCTCGCCGCGGTGCTGTTCGGCGTGATGCCGCTGTACTCGGCGGGGATCGCCGCCGTGGCGCTCGCCGACGAGCCGCTGAGCGCGCGGCTGGTGGCCGGGATCGCCGTGGCGGTCGGCGGCCTCGCGCTCGCGTTCGGGGAGAGCCTCGCGCTCGGCGACGCCGAGTGGGCGCTGCTG
>JBOGYU010000203.1:0-8114 GCA_050696935.1 Solirubrobacteraceae bacterium
ATGCATCCCTGGCCCGACGAGCGCTTCGACGCCCGCACCCAAGGGAGGAGCCCAGTGCGCTAGCAGTGCACGCTGGGATCTGCGCGGGGGGCCGTCAGCAACGGCGGTCCCTACCGCGATCCATCAAGCCGCGCGGCCCGACAGAAACGAAGCGGTAATTCCTGGGCGCTCCCTAAGTGCCGATGACGCCGCCGTCGTCCTTCGTGATTACGACGGTCGCCGGTCGTGGTGTGCTGCTGCCGTCGTTCTGCGGCCAGGTGCTGTCGAGGAACTCGCCGGGGTGCTGGATGTTGACGAACATCGCGCGCTGGTCCGGGGTCGTGACGACGCCGGTGACCTCGCAGCCGCGCACGCCGGTGAAGAAGCGCCGGAGCTCCGGCCGGCCCTCGGCGTCGGTCACGTAGGTTGGCGGCGAGCATCTGGTCATTGGCGCCTTGCGGCTGGACCCCGGCGCTGTCGGTCTGGATCGACACGCGCCCGTCCGGGTCGACCCATAGCCCGTCGGGGGAGCCGAAGGCGTCCTCGTCGTCGACGGTGGACCCGTCGCCGCTGCTGCGGCCCTGGCCCGCGAGGACGAAGATGTCCCACTCGAAGCTCGTCGCGGTGTGGTCGCCGCGGGCCTCCTTCCAGCGCAGGATGTGACCCCAGCGGTTCGGCACGCGCGGGTTCGGCGCGTTCTCCACCTTGGCCGAGCTGGTGTTGTTGGTCAGCGTCACGTAGACCAGGCCCGTGTTGGGATCCACGGAGGTCCACTCCGGGCGGTCCATCGGCGTGGCGCCCAGCGCCTTGGCCGCCAGGCGGGCCTTGACGAGCACGTCGCCCTGGTCGGCGAACCCGTTGGCCGCGGTCAGCGGACCGTCGCCGTGCACCAGTGGCAGCCATTCGCCGCTGCCGTCGGCGTGGAAGCGCGCGACGTACAGCGTGCCCTCGTCGAGCGGGCTCCTGCCGCGGGCCCGCATCGAGCGGGCATTGCCGGCGCTGACGAACTTGTAGACGAACTGGTTGACCTCGTCGTCGCCCATGTAGACCACGATCCGGCCGCCCCGGGTCTCGTGCACGAACGCGCCCTCGTGCTTGAGACGGCCCAGCGCGGTGCGCTTGACCGGCGTCGACTGCGGCTCGAACGGGTCGACCTCGACGACCCAGCCGAACCGATTCGGCTCGTTCGGATCGGCAGGGGTGACCACGAAGCGCGGGTCCTGCGTGGCCCAGTTGTTGCGGTCCCCGCCCACGCCGTAGGCGGTGTTGAGCGCCGCGTGCTCGGCGTCGTAGGAGCCCGCCTCGAGCCGGAAGTAGCCGTGGAAGTTCTCCTCGCACGTCAGGAAGGTGTCCCACGGCGTATGGCCGTGCGCGCAGTTGTTGAACGTGCCCAGGGGGCGGCGGCCGCTGGAATCGGCAGTGGTGCGGAGCAGGCGGTGACCGGCAGCCGGGCCGGACACGGTCATCGGCGTGTTCGCGGTGATCCGCCGGTTGTACTCGGAGCGCACGACCTCCCAGGCGCCGCGGTGCCCACGCGCGATCTCGACCACGGCGACGCCATGCGCGTTCTGGGACTTGCGCACCATCTCCAGCGTCCACGAGGATACCGGCGGCATCGTCGTGGTGCCCGTGTGCAGGTAGCGCTCGTCGGTGTATTCGTGGTTGAGCACCAGCAGCCCGCGCCGGCTGCCATGCGACCCCCTGCCGAGCGGGAAGTAGTGCATGCCGTCGTGGTGCATGCCGATCTGCTGCGCCTGCTCGGCCGCCGTGTTCTGCCCCGGCCGGAACTCTGGATAGCTGCCCAGCATCGGCGTCCCCCAGGGGATAAACGGCCGCGCCGTGTACCCCGGCGGGACCACCACCTCGTCGCCGAAGCCCAGCGGCACCGGCTCAAAGCCGAGCAGCCGCGCGTGCCCCCTGCCGCGCCCCTGCGCCGCCGCACCGGCGACGCCCACGCCGCCGGCCATTAACCCGGCGACCGCCGCCATCCCGCCGGCGATCACCGTTCGGCGCGAGATCCGCGCCTCGATCAGCTCGTTCAGGTGCGTGCCGGCGGCCGCCTCGACGTCCGCTGCCCGTTCGTCCACCACTACCATCGCTTACCTCCCTATTGGTCGCGCGCACGGGACAGCGACACCGGTCCCGGCGCTGCCCGGAAGCCTGCCCGGCGCGTGCCGCCGCGGTGTCAAAGATTCGCTACCGAGACAGCTCGCTCAGCCGTATCGGAGCGCGCCGGTGCGTCACCAGGCCCCGGGCGGGGCGGCGGGACGTCGGCCGGCCGCCCACGCACGAGCTGGTAGGCGAATGCCCCGATGACGGCGCCGAGAACCGGCCCGGCCACGTACAGCCAGAACTCATGCCACTGACCGGCCGCGAGCGCGGGCCCGAACGACCGCGCCGGGTTCATCGACGCGCCGGTGACGGGCCCGCCGAAGAGGGCGTCGAGACCAACCGTGCCGCCGATCGCGATCGCCGCCGCACCGCCGACGGCACGGGTATCGGTGGCGACGGCCACGATCACGAACATCAGGAACGCCGTCAGTACGAGCTCGTAGACGAACGCGCTGCCCGCGCCGACACTCGGGACCGTGGCGCCGAGGTCCGCCGGCTGGTCCGGCCAGACGGCGAGCAGCACGAGCGCCGCCACGGTCGCGCCGATCAGCTGCGCCGCGACATACGCGACCGCATCGCCGGCGCGGAAGTGACGCGTGAGCGTGAACGCGATCGTCACGGCCGGATTGATGTGCGCGCCGGACAGGTGACCGGTGGCGTAGACCATCGCCATGATCACGAGCCCGAACACGAGGCTCACGCCGACCGCGCCCAGCGCGCCGTCGTACTGCGTGTTCGCCACGATGGCGCCGCAGCCGGCGAAGACGAGCGCGAAGGCGGCGAACGCCTCGGCGGTCGCTCGCCGCCACAGGCTCAGCCCATTGCTCATAGCCCCGAGCTCGACAGGGTCATGGCGTGCAGCCGCGCGCGCAGCCGGATGCACGCGCGCTCGAGGGCTTCCGCGCGCTCGAGCAGGTCATGCCCGCGGATCGCGAGCTCCGTGTCGGGCTGCTCGACGAGCAACCATGCCCGCCCGGCGCGGTTGAGGCGCCGGATCTCGTCGTCGCGGTCGCGGCCGCGAGCCAGCCAGGTCCCCAGCTGATCGGGTTGCTCGAGTGACGCGACCGCATGGGCCGCCTCGCGGACCCCGTCGCGCAGGGCCAGCAGCAAGACCGCGACCTCGTCGACCGGTCGGGCATGCCAGCTGCAGGCGACGTCCTCCAGCGCGTCGAGCACGTCGTCGATCGCTTGGCCGAGCTCGATCAGCGGTCCACGGCGCGGGCCGTCGCGCCGGCTCGCGCCAACCACGGCCACGAGATCGTGCACGATCCGGTCGCCCTCGCCCTCCCCGCGCACGATCGCCTCGAGCGCTGCCCGATCACCCGCCAGAAGCTCGTCGAGGCGGTTGCTGACCGCGAGAAGATTCCCGGCGGCCTCCCCGAGCAGCAGCGCAACCGGGCGCGGCAGGCGGTCCAGGCCGACGGCTGCGGTCATGCGGCGACCAGCAGCTTGTCCGCGAATTCCCCGGGCAGGCCCGCGGCGCGCACCTCAGCGGCGACCGTCTCGGCGTCGTACGACACCCGCTCGATCGAGACCTCGAGCCGGCCCGTGCTCGCGTCGAGCACCGCGAACGCGCCGCGCGGGTCGCCGTCCTTGGGCTTGCCCACCGACCCGCAGTTGACGAACAGCACGCCGCCGTACTCGCGCACCCACGGCCTGTGCGTGTGCCCGAACACCAGCACCTCGGCCTCCTCGCCGGTCGCGAGGCGCTCGTACAGCGACGCCGGCTTGTCCTCGAACAGGTACTCGTTGACCTTCCGCGGCGACCCGTGCACGAGATGCACCGCCGCTTCGCCGACCGTGAAGCGCAGGTCGAACGGCAACTCGCGCATGAACGCCTTCGAGCGCTCGTCGGTGTGCGCAAGCGTCCACTCGACCGAGCGCTGACCGATCTCACGGTCGTGCTGGTCGACGTAGGCGCAGCCGCAGTCCTCGAGGTCGCGGCTGATCGCGTAGTCGTAGTTGCCGTAGATCGTCGGGATCCCGCGCTCGGCGATCAGCGCGCACACCTCATTCGGATGCGGCCCATAGCCGACGAGATCCCCGCCGCAGTAGACGTCCTCGATAACCAGCTCCTCGATCCGCGCGAGCGCGGCGTGCAGCGCCGGCAGATTGGCGTGGATATCCGTGATGACGGCGACGCGGTCAGGCATGCCTCAAGGATGCCGCCGCGGCTCAGTCGGTCTCCGAGACGATCTCGTCGACCAGTCGGCAGACGCGGGCGGCGATGTCGTCGCGGATGCGGCGCACGCCGTCCAGGTCGGCCTCGGCGGGGTCATCGACCTCCCAGACCTCGTAGCGCTTGCCCGGATAGATCGGGCACGCGTCCCCGCAACCCATCGTGATCACCGCGTCCGCCGCCTGCACCACCTCGTCGGTCATCGGCTTCGGGAACTCCTTGCCGATGTCGATCCCGAGCTCGGACATCGCGGTGACGACGTTCGGATTGATCCGGTCGGCGGGCTCGCTGCCGGCGGAGCGGACATGCACGCGCCCCTCGGCGAACTGGTCGAGCAACCCCGCGGCCATCTGACTGCGGCCGGCGTTCTGCACGCACACGAACAGGACCTCCGGGACCTCCTTGGTGATCTTGCCCTCCACCTGGCCGAGCGCCCGCAGGCGCTCGCGGGCGAAGCGATGCACGAACAGCGGCACGAAGGCCTTCAACCGCGAGTCCTTGAGCGCGTACAGCGACTCGGCCATGAAGCGCTCGATCGTCTCCGCGGAGAAAATGCCGGCGAACTCCTCGCACAGGCCCTCGAGCCCCTTCGTCAAGTGCCCGCGCGTGATCACGTCGACTTCGAGTTCGCGCAATTGGGTGACCATCGATCCTCCCTCCGGCTCACTACTCCCGCGACGTCCGCGACGCCGAACAGGATCAGGCACTCCATCGACAAATGCAAATAGATCTACGTCGATAGGCCGGTTGGTACGGGCGGTGCTCGACCTCCATGAGCCGTCAGATCGACCGACATCGATCCACGGTCGTCGATCGAACCCGAATCAAGACCTCGACAGCGTTTGCCTCGATGGCGATCGATCTTGAGCTCGAACCCAAGACCAAGCGCGCCAAGGGCGGGCGCTGCTGGGAGCCCGTCGTCTACCCCGACGTCGAGCGCGAGCAGGCGCTGCGGATGGCCGACGTCGCCAAGGCGCTCGGCGACGCGATCCGCCAGCTCGTCGACGTGCTGCGCAAGCACGCCGGCAAGGTCTGCGTGTGCGAGCTCGTGCCGCTGTTCGAGATCTCGCAGCCAACGCTCAGCCACCACCTCAAGAAGCTGCGCGACGCCGGCCTGGTCGACTCCGAGCGCCGCGGCCTGTGGGCGTACTACTACGTCAGGCCGGACGCGCTCGAGGAGCTGTCCGGCTGGCTGCGCTGAACTGCGGGCGCCGCCCAGTTCCGTCCGCCTGATCCCGACCGCGGCGACGATCGCATCGGGCGCCCACCGACCAACTTGCTCGCGCTTGGCTGAGCCAGCGCGTCCCGGCGGTCGAGCCGAGGCGAACACGCCGCGGGGTGGTGCAGTGACCACGCGGACAGGCGTTTCATCGGCAGCACGCGGCACGCAGCGCGACCCGTCGGGCCGGCGCCCGCGCGGAGATGCTGGTGCGCTGCCGGCTGCGGGCCGGTTTCGCGGCGTTGAGCAGTCCGGCGATGACGTACTCGGCGTCCGGGCCGGCGCCGCGCAGCGTGGCCGAGGCGATGCTGCGCTGATGCGGCAGGCCGACGTAGCCGAGCCCGGGCACCGTCATTGAGATCCCATGCCGGTGCAGCGGCCGCTCGTCGCCGTCCAGCGCGCCGATCGCTCTGAGGTAGTCCAGCCCGGGGCGGTAGCCAGTGCCCAGGATGACGGCGTCGACGCGTTCGCGGGTGCCGTCGCCCCAGCGGACGTCGTCGCCGTCGAGGCGGGTGAACATCGGTCGGCGGTCCGGGTTGCCCGAGCGCACGGCGGCGCGGTAGCGGCCGTCGTCGACGATGGACGTGCCGCGGTCCAGCCAACGCCCGACCGGCGCGGAATCCAGGCCCGAGCGGATCAGCCACCAGTGCAAGTCGCGTCCGAGCGGCCGCTGCGGCTGCCAGCGCAGCGGCGCCCGCGTGGCCAGGGTCACGCGCGCCACCGAGGCCAGGTCGGCGGCGATCTGGACCGCCGAGTTGCCGGCGCCGACGAGCACCACTCGCCGACCAGCGAACGCGTCCGACGCCCGGTACTGCGAGGAGTGCAGGACCGCGCCGGTGAAGGGCTCCAAGCCCGAAAGCGCCGGGCGATGCGGGCGCCGGAAGCCGCCGGTCGCGGCGATCACCATCCCGGCCTCGACTTCAAGGCCCGTCGCGGTCCGCGCGCTCAAGCGGCCGTCCTCGCCCCGGTCGACCGTGTCGACGCGTTGATCACAGCGGATGTCGGCGTCGAGGTTTGCTGCGTAGGTGCGCAGGTAGGCGACGACGTCGTCGCGCGTCGGATACCGCTCACCGTCGCCGGGGAACGGTCGCCCGGGCAGCGCCGAGAAGCGCGCCGGCGAGAACAGCGCGAGCGAGTCGTAGTAGTGCGGCCACGACCCAACCGGCTCGGCGCCGGCCTCGAGCACGAGCGGGCGCAGCCCCGCCCGTCCCGCGGCGTAGGCCGCGGCCAGCCCCGACTGGCCGCCGCCGACGATCACGACATCGGCGACCGCTTGCTCGGCTCGCACGAGCTCGACATGCTGGGGTTGCATCAGGTGGCGCCTGCGGCGGGGCGCTTGCGAGCGCGCACGATCGCCGAGGATGCGTGCTCGTGCACGCGATGGGTCTCGCGGATCTCGACGTCCACCAGCCCCGCGTCGCGGAGCGCCTGCTCGAACTGCCCGCGCGTCAGCGCGCCCGCGATGCAGCCGGTCCACGCCTCCATGTCCGCGCGCGTGGCCGCGTCCATGTCAGTGTCGGCGATCACGTCCGAGACGGCGAACCGCCCGCCGGGTCGTAGCACCCTGGCCGCCTCGCGGATCACGCGCGGCTTGTCGGCCGACAGGTTGATCACGCAGTTGGAGATCACCACGTCCACGGACGCGTCGGGCAGCGGAAGCTCCTCGATGTAGCCCTTGACGAACTCGACGTTCTCGACGCCGGCCTCGGCGGCGTTGCGGCGGGCCAGCTCGAGCATCTCGTCGGTCATGTCGAGCCCGATCGCGCGGCCGGTTGCGCCCACCCGTCGCGCCGAGATCAGGACGTCGGCGCCGGCGCCCGAGCCGAGGTCGAGCACGGTCTCGCCCTCGTGTAGATCCGCCACCGCGGTCGGGACGCCGCAGCCCAGCGACGCCTCGACCGCCGCCGCCGGCACGCCGTCGCTGGTCTCGGCGGCATAAAGCGTGGCGCCGAACGAGCCGTCGGCGACGGCCCCGGTGGGAGCGCACCCGCCCGTCCCGCAGCCGCAGCCAGCAGCCTCGGCCTCGCGGGCTTCCTCGAATGCGCCGCCCGCCGCGTGTGTGGCGGCGCTGGCGTAGCGCTCGCGGACCGCCTCGCGAATGTCGGTGGTGTCGGTGCTGGTCATCGTGCGACCTCCAATCGCATCAGGGTTGCGCTGTCTGGGCAGGCGCCCTGCAGCTCTTCGCTTGCGTGCAGGGCGCCCGGCGCTGCCGCGCGCGGGACGGCGCGGAAGCCGCGCGCGGCGAAGAAGTCATCGGCGTCGGTCGTCAGCAAGAAGATCTCTCGAGCGCCGCGCTCACGGGCCTCGGCGAGGACGGCGGCGAGCAGGGCGCTCCCGCTGCCCTGGCCGCGAAACGACGGATCGACGGCGAGCGAACGAAGCAACCAGGTCGGTCCGTACCGCTCCGAGCCGGCGACAGCCGCGAGCCGGTTGTCCGCCGCGTGCAGCGTCCAGAAGCCGTCGAAGTGCTCGTCGACGCCGGCGAGCGGCAGCCCGGCCGACCGGAGAAGAGCGCGCGCGGGCGCCAGGTCGGCGCGACGAGCGCGCCGCGGTGCGGTGGCGACGGGCACCGTCATCGCGCGCCCTCGTCGATCGCCCGCGGCACGCCCGCGCGGTGCTGGTCGC
>JBOGYU010000204.1:0-7976 GCA_050696935.1 Solirubrobacteraceae bacterium
CGTCGCGGGAGTCGATGATCACTCGCTGGGGGCCGGGCGGCGACGAGGCGGCGCCCGGCGCGCGGACGAGATCCGCCCCCGCCGCGTGTGCGACGCGCTCCGCGTCCCAGCGCGTCACGACGAGACGCTCCGGCCGGCGGCGCGCAGCGCCTCGCGCGCGACGGCGACGTCGTCGAACGGCTCCTTGCGCCCGCCCGCGAACTCCTGGCCCTGCTCGTGGCCCTTGCCGGCGATGACGACGACGTCGCCGGGCTCGGCGAGCGCGACCGCGCGCCGGATCGAGGCCCGGCGGTCGACGTCGTGCTCCACATGCGCGCCCCCGCCCGCGCCCGCGAGGATCTCCGCCACGATCGCCTCCGGGTCCTCCGAGCGCGGGTTGTCCGACGTGATCAGGCAGACGTCCGCCAGCCGGGAGCCGATCTCCCCCATGAGCGGCCGCTTGCCGCGGTCGCGGTCTCCCCCGGCGCCGAACACCGCGATCACGCGACCCGAGGCCAGCTCGCGCGCCGCCCGCAGCACGTTCTCGAGCGAGTCAGGTGTATGGGCGTAGTCGACCAGTACCGCGAACGGCTGGCCCTCCGACACGGGCTCGAACCGCCCCGGCACCCGCGCGGCGGCCGGCAACGAGGAGGCCAGGACGTCCGGCTGCACGCCCAGCGCCCGCACCGCCGCCCACGCGCCCAGCGCGTTCGCGACGTTGAAGCGCCCCGGCAGCGGGACCCGCACCGCGAACGCCCCGTCGGGCGTCTCGAACGTGCACGAGCTGCCCTCGAGCCCCGAGACCACGTCGACCGCCCGGTAGTCGGCCGGCGCGTCGACGGCCACCGTCACCCCCCCGAACTCCTCCGCCAGCCGCCGCCCGTACGCGTCATCCACGTTCACGACCCGCACGTCGGTCAGCGGCGAGGCGAACAGCCGCCGCTTGGCCTGGAAGTAGTCCTCCATCGTCGGATGGAAGTCGAGGTGGTCCTGCGTGAGGTTGGTGAACACGGCCACCGCCACGTGGATGCCGTCCGCCCGCCGCAGCTCCAGCGCGTGCGAGGAGATCTCCATCGCGCACGCCTGATCGCCCCCGTCCAGCATCTCCCGGAACGTGCGCTGGAGGTCGATCGCCTCCGGCGTCGTCCGGACCACCGGGCGCTCGACGCCCGCCACCACCGAGGTGACCGTCCCGAGCAGCCCGCACCGCCTCCCCGCGGCCGACAGGAGGGCGCGCACCAGGAATGCCGTGGTGGTCTTGCCGTTGGTCCCCGTCACACCCACTACGGGCAGCCGCGCCGTCGGGTCCCCGAAGAACCGCGCGGCGGCGACCGCCATCGCGGCGCGCACGTCGTCGACCTGGACCTCGGGCACACCGGCGCCGACCGGCCTGGCCACCACCAGCGCGACCGCCCCCCGCGCCACCGCATCCGCAGCGAAGTCGTGACCGTCCCGCGTGAAGCCGGGGACGCAGAAGAACAGCGTGCCCGGCTCCACCGCGCGGTTGTCGTAGGCCAGGCCGCCGATCTCGACCGCCGGCCCGTCGCCGAGCAAGTCTCGGACGGTCATCCGCGGGCAGTCTACGAACGCGCCCGGTCGCTCAGACGGCGACCGGCGTGAGCAGCCGATGGGGGCGCCGCAGCGCGCGGCTCACCGGGTCGTCGCGCCGCGCCGGGTCGGCGCCGGGACCCGGCATCGTCTCGACGTCGGCCGGGTCCGGGGCCATCCCGCACGCCGCGCAGGCCCCGGCGGCGGTCAGCACGCTTCCGCAGGAACCGTGCGTGAACAGCCGGCGCGGACCACCCGGCGCGGGGCGGTGCCGGTCACCCCACACGAGCAGCGAGTACAGGGCGGGCCACAGCTCGTGCCCGGACGCGGTCAGGTGGAACTCGTCCCGGCCGGCGCGGTACGGGCGGCGCTCGACCAGGCCGTGCGCGACCAGCGCCGCGAGCCGCGCCGACAGCACCGCGCGCGGGATGTCAAGATGGGCGTGCAGGTCCGTGAACCGGTGCACGCCGAGGAAGAGGTCGCGGAGCACGAGCAGCGTCCAGCGCTCGCCCACCACCTCGAGCGTCCGGGCCAGCGAGCAGGCCTGGCCGGCGTAGTCGCTCCCCAGCGGCATGAGGGCCACGTTACCACTCTCAGTTCAATGATTGAACTGAGACGTGATAGGTTCCCGCCCCGTGACTCCCTGGTGGCGAGCCCGGAACGTCGTGATCGCCGCCGGCTGCCTGATCGCGCTGATCACCTTCGGCGCGCGCACGAGCTTCGGGCTGTTCACCGAGCCCCTGTCCCTGCTGCGCGGCTGGGATCGCGAGACGTTCGCGATGGCCATCGCGATCCAGAACCTGCTGTGGGGCGTCGGCCAGCCGTTCGCGGGCGCGACCGCCGACCGCTTCGGCGCCGGCCGGGTGCTGGCGGCGGGCGGCGCCGTCTACGCCCTCGGCACGGTGCTCATGGGCGTCAGCACGAGCGCGGGCACGGTGGCGCTGACCGGCGGGGTGCTTGTCGGCCTCGGCCTGTCGGGCGGCTCGTTCACGATCGTGATCGCCGCCTTCGCCCGGCTCGTGCCCGAGGATCGGCGCTCGTGGGCCATGGGCCTCGCCACAGCGATGGGCTCGCTCGGCCAGTTCGTGTTCGCCCCGCTCGGCCAGGGGTTCATCAGCGCCTACGGGCCGGCCACTGCGCTGGTGCTCATCGGCGGCTGCGTCGCGCTCGTCCCCGTGCTGGCCGCGGCGCTGAGCGGTGGCCAGGACGCGGCGCAGGAGGAGCCGCGCGGGTCGAGCTCCGTCGCCGTGCGCGACGCGCTGACCCACCCCTCCTACCTGCTCCTGACCAGCGGGTTCTTCGTCTGCGGCTTCCACATCGCGTTCGTCTCGACGCACCTGCCGCCGTACCTGACCGACCTCGGCCTCGGAACCGCGGTGGCGGCGTCGGCGCTCGCGCTGATCGGGCTCTTCAACGTGGTCGGCGCGTACTCGGCGGGCGTGCTCGGAGGGCGCCACAGCCGGCGGCTGCTGCTGAGCGCTATCTACGCGTCGCGCGCCGCGGCCTTCGCCCTGTTCGTGGCCCTGCCCGCCACGCCGGCGACGGTGCTGCTGTTCGCCGCGGCGATCGGCCTGCTGTGGCTCTCGACGGTCCCGCTCACCTCCGGCCTCATCGCCGTCATGTTCGGCACGCGCCATCTGGGGCTGCTGTTCGGGGTCGTGTTCCTGAGCCACCAGGTCGGCGCCTTCGCCGGCGTCTGGCTCGGCGGCGCGGTGTACGACGCCACCGGCGCCTACGACCTCATGTGGTGGCTGTCGATCGCGCTCGGGATGGCCGCGGCGCTGCTGCACCTGCCGATCAGCGAGCGGCCCGCGCCGCGGTGGGCGGCGAGCCCGGCATGAGCCGGCGGATGCGCGAGCTGCTGGTGGGCGTGGCGATCACGCTCGCGGCGGCGGCCGGCGTGACCTGGCAGGCGGCGGCGAGCAGCGAGGACGGCGAGCTGCCGCGCCTGATCTGCCCGCTCCACTAGGCCACCAGCGCCCGCTCGACGATCGCGTCGCCGTCCACGCCCGCCGGGAGGGTCCCGAACGCGCGACCCCTCGCCGCGAGCCGCCCCGCGCAGAAGGCGTCCGCCACCGCCGCGGGCGCGTGGCGCACCAGCAGCGAGGCCTGGAAGGCCACCGCCAGATCCTCCACCAGCCGGCGCGCGCCCCACTCGTCCGCGTCGCCCAGCCCGTCGAGGTGCGCATCCAGCCGGGGATCCGCACCTCGCGCCAGCTCGCATTCGGCCAGGAACGCGGGCAGCCCCTCCGGCTCGCGCGCCAGCGCCCGCAGCACGTCGAGGCTCATCACGTTCCCCGAGCCCTCCCAGATGCCGTTCAGCGGCGCGTCGCGCAGGAGCCGCGGCATCGGCGACTCCTCCACGTACCCGTTGCCGCCCAGGCACTCGAGCGCCTCCGCGGCGTGCGGGGTCGTGCGCTTGCAGACCCAGTACTTGAGCACCGCGGTCGCGAACCGGCGCAGCGCGCTGTCGCCCTCGTCGTACGCCCGCGCCAGCCTCAGCGCCGTCGCGGTAGCGGCCTCGGACTCGATCGCCAGGTCGGCCAGCACGTTGACCATCAGCGGCTGCTCCGCCAGGAGGCGGCCGAACGCGCTGCGGTGGCGCGCGTGCCACACGGCCTCGGCGACGCCCCGGCGCATCCCGGCCGCGCTCCCGATCACGCAGTCCAGCCGCGTGTGGGTGACCATCTCGATGATCGTCGCGACGCCGCGGCCCTCCTCGCCCAGCAGCCGCGCGGCCGCGCGGCGGAACTCGACCTCGGACGACGGCAGCGAGCGGGTGCCGAGCTTGTCCTTCAGGCGCTGGAACTCCATCCCCGGCCCGCGCTCGAGCAGGAAGCACGAGAGGCCGGCGGGCGCCTGCGCGAGCACCAGGAAGACGTCGCACGGCGGGTAGGAGCAGAACCACTTGTGGCCGGTGAGCTCCCACCACCCGTCGCCGGCGGCCTCGGCGCGCGTGGTGTTGGCGCGCACGTCCGACCCGCCCTGCTTCTCGGTCATCGCCATCCCGCACAGCGCGCCGCGCTCGTAGTCCGGGAGGGCCAGCCGCGGCTCCCACTCGGCGGCGAGCTCCGGGTCGACCCGCAGCGCCGGGACCGCCGAGTAGGTCATGGACACCGGGCACATCACGCCGGCATTGGCCTGCGACCACAGGATCTCCAGCGCCGCGCGCGCGGCGTGCGCGCCCGGCCGCGGGTCGCGCCACGGCAGGGAGTGGATCTCGCGCTCCACCGCGCCGCGCAGCAGCCAGTGCCAGCTCGGGTCGAGGTCCACGGCGTCGAGCCGGTGGCCGAACCGGTCGTGCGTGAGCAGCCGCGGCTCGTTGCGCTCGGCGCGGCGGGCGTGCTCCTGCGCCTCGGCCGAGCCGGCGACCGCGCCGGCGTCGCGCGCGCGGTCGAGCGCCCAGCCGGCGCCCTCGCGCTCGAGCGCCTCGCGCAGCGGCACGTCCGCGTCGAAGTAGTTGACGTCCTCGAACGGGACGGACTGGTTGAGGACGTCAAGCATGCGCATGCGCGACACCCACCGATCTCAGGACGAAGGTCTGGAGCCCGGCGACCAGCGCGTCGGCGCTGGCCTCGCGGCGCGCGAGCGGACCCACCATCGCCTCGGCCAGCGCGCCGACGATGGCGGCGGCGGTCAGCTCCGCGTCGAGCGGCGGCAGCTCGCCCGCCTGCGCGCCGTCGTGCAGGGCGCGCGCGAACAGGTCGGCGTACGCCCGCCGGAACAGCAGGCGCTCGGCCTCCACGGCGGGGTCGACGGGCTCGGCGATCAGCGCGTAGGCGCGCACGGGCTCCGCCAGCGCGCGGCGCACGAACGCCTCCACCCAGGCCGCGAGCCGGTGGGTGACCGGCTCCGACCTGTCGGCCATGGAGCGCAGCACGTCGACCTCCCGCTGGGAGGCGCGGCGGAACACCTCGGCGAACAGGTCGGCCTTGGACGGGAAGTGGCGGTAGACGCTGCCGGTGGCCACGCCGGCGCGCCGCGCGACGGCGACCACGGAGGCGGACGCGTAGCCGCCCTCGGCGAGCTGGTCGAGCGCGGCGTCCGCGATCCGCTCGCGAGCGGCGGCGAGGCGCGCGCGGGTGCGCTCTGTCGGGCGGTAGGGCACGCTAGTAGTGAATCATGATTCACTCCGGCGGGATCCGGAGGTAATTCAGGGCGAAGCTCATGATCTCCTTGAAGGCGGGCGCGGCGACCGTGCCGCCGTAGATGTCGCCCTTCGGCTCGTCGACCATCACCGCCACCAGCAGCTTCGGCCGGACCGAGGGCCCGAAGCCCACGAACGAGGACACGAACTTCGTCTTCGAGTAGCCGCCGAACTCGTCCGGCTTCTCGGCGGTGCCGGTCTTGCCGGACAGCACGTAGCCCTCGATGTCGGCGCCCGACGCGGTGCCGCCGGGGCCGAGCACGCCCTCGAGCATCCGCCGCACCGAGGCCGCGGTGGTCTCCGAGATCACCCGGCGGCCCTTCGGCTTGCGCGCGCGGCGCGCGCCGACGTTCTCGACGATGTGCGGCGGCCGCAGGATGCCGCCGTTGGCGATCGCGGCGTAGGCGGTCGCCATCTGCATCGGCGTGACGGCGAGGCCCTGGCCGATCGGCATGTTCCCCATCGAGGAGCCGGAGTAGTTCTCCAGGTCGAGCAGGATGCCGTTCTCCTCGCCCGGGAGGTCGATGCCGGTGGGGTTGCCGAAGCCGAACCGGCGCACCCAGTGGTCGAAGCGCTCGGCGCCCAGGCGCTGGCCGACCATGATCGCGCCGACGTTGCTGGACTCCTTCAGGATCCCGCTCGTGCTCAGCGTGCGGTAGCCGACGGGGTGCGACTCGCCGATCTCCCGGTCGGCCACGGTGATGGTGGGCGCGAGCTGGAACGGGGTGTCCGGCGTGACCTCGCCCTCCTCCAGCGCACCGGCGACGGTGAACGCCTTGAACGTGGAGCCGGGCTCGTAGTTGGTCTGGATGGCGCGGTTCTGGCGGGCGTAGTCCGGGGCCTCGCCGGGGGCGTTGGCGTCCACGCGCGGCCAGTTGGCCAGGGCGAGGATGCCGCCGTCGCGCGGGTCCATCACGATCGCGGTCGCGCCCTTGGGTTGCCACTCCTCGCCGAGCTCGGCGAGCACCTCCTCGGCGCGGTCCTGGATGCCGGCGTCGAGCGTGAGGCGGACGTCGGCGCCGGGCTCGGTGCGGCGGGTCTCGCGCAGCTCGATCGCGTCGCCGAGCGCGTCCTTGACCAGGCGGCGCTCGCCGTCGCGGCCGCGCAGGAACTCGTCCAGCGAGTACTCCAGGCCGGCGAGGCCCTGGCCGTCGGTGCCGGTGACGCCGAGCAGCTGGGAGGCCATCCAGTCGCGCGGATAGGCGCGCTTGAACTCGGGGATGAACTCGAGCCCCTCGATCTTCAGCCGCTCCACGCGGCGGGCCTTGGCGGGAGGGACGCGGCGGGCGAGGTAGGCGAACCCGGTGTCGCGGCGGGCGAGCTGGCGCAGGAGCTCGTCCTCGGGCTTGTCCAGGAGCTGTGCCAGGCGGGCCGCGACGCGCGGCGGGTCGTCGATCAGGTAGGGCGTGGCGGCGATTGTCACCGCGGGCCGCGAGACGGCGAGCTGCGTGCCGGTGCGGTCGGCGATGTCGCCCCGGCGGGCCGGGACCGGGATCTGCGCCTCCTGCTGGGTGGCGGCGGCGCGCTGGAGCGTGCCGGCCTTGACCACGCCGAGCCACGCCGCCCGTGTGGCCCCGAGCAGCAGCAGCGCGAGGAAGACGGCGAACAGGAAGCCGAGGCGCCGCTCGATCAGCCGCACCGGCCTACCCCTGGCCGGGCGCGAGGGCGGCGCCGGTGCCCGGCGCGGTCGCGGCGGGCTCGGGCGCCGGCTCGGCGGGGACCGTGGCCGTCCCGTCGGTCGTCGTGCCCGTCGGGGTCGTCGGGGTCGTCCCGTCGGTCGTCGCGCCCATCGGGGTCGTCCCGTCGGTCGTCGTGCCCGTCGTCGTCGTTCCCGGCGTGGTCGTTCCGGTGGCCGGGTCCACCGGGGCCGTCGTCGCCGCCACCGGCGCGACCAGCACGCCCGGCTCGAGCCCCCCGTTCGCCATGATCGCGGCCGCCTCGTCGCTCGGCGGCGCCATGTTCCGCGCGGCGGCCCTCGGGTCTCGGTGGGGGCGGGCGCGCAGGAACTCCACGGCGCCGGCCGACGGCATCACCATGCCCTGCGCGAGCGCCGTCGCCCGGACGCGCTCGCCCGAGGAGAGCCGCGCGATGTCGGCCTCGAGGTCGGCGTTCTGGCGCTCGAGCGTCCCGGTGGTGGTCACCGCGCGCGAGATGCCGGCGTTGAGCTTGAGCAGCGAGACCTGCATCGCCACGATCCCGCCCAGCAGCACGCCGATCAGCCAGATCCAGACGCGGCCGCGCAGCAGGCGGTCGACGGCGCGGTGCTCGGGCAGCGCGCGCAGCCGCTCGAACGCGCCCGTGC
>JBOGYU010000205.1:0-7972 GCA_050696935.1 Solirubrobacteraceae bacterium
CGGCCGCTCAGCGCAGCCGAGGTCGGCATCGCCAGCCCGACGAGAACGTCATCAACGGCCGCACCACCGCCCGCGCCGACGTCCGACCCAAACGTGAAAATGAACCGAGGTCAAACGTGAAGACCTCTCGATGGAGCTAAGGGGACTCGAACCCCTGACCTCCTGGGTGCGATCCACCAGCTCTGCGTCCAGCATCGGCGCGAAAAGGCGACGAATAGCAGGTATTCCCGTCACTACGGCAGTTGGGCACGCTGAGCGTGGATTGCCGTGGATAGTCGCCGATCCCCTTGGAGTCAGGCACTCTTGGCGGTGAGTGCCTGAGCCGGCGAGGCGGCCCCGGCTACTCGGCGGCGTCGGTCTCGGGCGGGGATCGGAACCCGTAGGGCCCGTGTTCCGGTCGGCGCGCAGGTCGGAGGGCGCTGGCTCGTCGCCCGTGAATCGTCCGAGAACGACCTGAAGCGCGTCGCCGGCGAGGACCCGGACGCACGCAATCGTCTGCGAGAGCGGCTCGTCGGCCGGCGACCCGGACTTCTCCTGATCGTCCGAGGGAGCAGTGATCAGGTCGCTGGCGGGGACGCCCGCCGTGCTCGTGAGGCAGGAGCGCGGGCGCCGGCGTCCAGTTCGGCCTCGACCTCGTCGACCCAGCTCTCGTAGGCCGCGATCAGCCGCCGCGCGAGGCGGTGCGCCAGCGCCAGATTGCGGCGCTTGTGGGGCAGGCGCACCTCGCCGGCCTCCATCTCATCGACGAGCCGGTTGAGGTCCGCGAGCTGGTCGCGCAGCCCGCCGAGGCTGCGCGAGATCTCCCAGTCCTCGATCTGATCGCCGGCCAGCAAGCGCAGGTGCGCCTCGTCCTGGATGCGAGGGAAGCGAGCCGGCGAGCGCAGCCAACCGCGCAGCGCTCTCTTGCCCCTCGCGGTCAGCCGGTAGACCATCTTCGGCCGCGTCGCCCCGGGGACGGACCGTCCTCTCAGGTAGCCGAGCTCGGCGAGGCGCTTGGGCTCCGCGTAGACCTTGCTCGGCGCCGCCGTCCAGTACACGGGCCCGCCCTGGCGGACCATGCGGGCGAGCTCGTGCGGGCTGGCGCCGCGCTCCCCGACCAGGGCGAGGACGACGTAGGAAATGCCCCGCAGCTCGCGATCCATTGCTCTAAGCTCCCAAAGGGAGTCTATCCGAGAGGGGAAGGACGTGTCCAGCGCAGCGATGACCGTTGACGAGATGACCGAGCGCCTCGACCAGGCGATAACCGCCTGGAACCGAGGCGACCTGGACGACTACCTGACGCTCTACGACGACGACGTCACCGTGCACGGATACAGCCCAGAGCCGATGAACAAGGCAGCCGTCAAAGGCTTCTACGAGGGGATCTTCGCCGGCCTTCCCGGATCGCAGATCGAGCTGGTCGACGCCTTCGGCAGCGGCGCTCGGATCGCCGCCCGGTTCGTGCAGCGCGGCCGCCACGACGGCGAGCTCATGGGCGTACCGGCGACAGGCCGCGAGGTCGAGTTGAACGGCATCACGATCCTGGCCTTCCGAGACCGGCGAGTGATCGAGCGCTGGGCGGCGGCCGACATGCTCGGGTTGCTTGTCCAGATCGGCGCCGTCAACCTGTGATCCCCTTGGCGCCCCGGCGCGAATGAACCCTCGGGACACGCTCACCACTACCGAGGAGGAGACATGTCAAACGACAACGCCGAGCTGCTGCACAGGACCTACGACGCCTTCGGACGCGGCGACATCCCCGCCGTGCTGGCGATCCTCGACGAGAACATCGCGTGGCGCGCTCCCGAGCTGCTCCCGCAGGCGATGCCCGTCAGAGGCCGCGAAGATGTCGCCAGGTTCTTCGAGAAGCTCGCCTCGACGTGGCAGGACTTCGGCCTCGAGATCGACGAACTAGTCGCGTCCGGTGATCGCGTGTGCGCCATCGGACAGGCGAAGGGCACGCTGCTCGACGGCAGGCAGGCGAGCTACGGATTCGTTCACGCCTGGACCGTTCGCGACGGCGTTTGCGTTCGCTTCGACGAATACGTGGATCCCTCGCCTGAGCTGATCGGCTAGACACCCTGGCCATCGAGATGCCGCTTCGCTTCGAGGTGCGCAACCGCGGCGTCGCCATGATGGAGGAATCGGATCCGGACCTCGACGGTACGCGTTCTGGGTGTAAGCCGCGCCGGAACTCACGCGCCTGCTCGACCCTGGTACATCGGCACGAAGGCCGCGCCGCAATCGCCAAGCGGCCGAAACCGACTTTCGCTCCCGCGTGGATGCGAGCCTGTCTCAGGTGGGTGCGGAGACACCCGACTGGGTCGAGAGAGAAGCAAGAGCGTGCTGCTCACGCGCTTCATGCGCGGCTCCGGGCTTTGGCCACCGGCGGGCGGCTTGCTGCTGAACGTTCCCCGCTGCTATCCGGCCGGAGATAGCGTTGCGCTGACACGACCGAACGGAGGATGCGATGGGACGGCCACGGGACAGCGCCGAGCGGTTCTATGAGCGGTTTGCAGCGGGCGATCTCGACGGCGCGGCCGGGCTCTTCAGCTCAGGCTGCACCCATGTCACGCCGGCGGGGCAGCAGGACGCGAACGCGTGGAAGGCGTTCGCGGCGGCGTTCAGGAGCGCGCTCCCCGACGCGCACATGGAGATCGTGTCGGTCGTCGAGGCCGGCGACGCGGTCGCCATCGAGGCCCGCTTCAAGGGCACGCACAGGGGCGCGCTCGCGACCCCGCAGGGCGAGATCCCCGCGAGCGGCAACGCGATCGCCGTGCCGTTCGCCGACTTCTTCCGGCTCGGTGACGACACGTTCGTTGAGCACCGCGTGTACTGGGACCAGGCCGCGATGATGGCCCAGCTCAGCCCCGCGCCACCGTCCTAAGCAAGCCCCCGTGAGGTTCGGTTCTCTTCTTGCTCCGCGCCGCGATCCAGCGGCATCGCGAGTTACTGAGACGATGATCGAAACGAGTCTCTCCCCCCCGCGCTTTACCGACGCCAAGCCCTCTCTCGCGCCAAGTGGTAGCGGGCGCCGCCCGGCGGTGCGACCCACGCGCCGGCCATTCCCTTGTGGATAAGCGGTAGCGATGAGGTCGCTACCGCAATCCATGCAGATCGAGCGCCACCCAGGCGACCCCGAGACTTCCGCCCTGGACGTCCCAAGCGGGCGTCTGGCGAAAGTCGTCTGAGACGCCCGCTCGTCGCGCGCGAGCAGCAGTCCGTCGCGACGCGGCCTGAGGCGGCTGGCGACGGCTCCCTTTGCATGCTGAGCGGAGGCGGGCGTCGGCGCAGTGCTCGTCGCGCCGAGCGGAAGCGGGCGGCGCTAGGCCGACGCCTCATGGCGTTCCTGAGCGCGAACGACAAGCGCGACGCCTGAGAGGTCGACGGCGGCCGCGTTGTCCGTCAGGAGCTCGGCGAGCGTGCCGGCGGCGAGTCCCGCCGATCGAATGGCGTCCGCATCGGTGGCTGCGCGGAGGGTGAAGGTGACCGTCAGCTTGTCAGTGCCGACGGATCGCGCGCTGTGCCGGTCATACCGGCCGCCGAGGTCACGGCGCAGCCGGTCGTCGATGACCTGGCGGAGCTCTTGCAGAGCGTGGAGCACCTGCCCGGGCGCGTGGCCGCGCTCGCAACTCAGCGCGACGCGTGCGCTGTACCGCGGCCCTGAGGGCTCCGGCGGTGACCTGTTCGGATGCTCAGACAGGGTGGGCACGGTGCGGGCTCCGTCAGTTCGCGGCAGGGACACACGTGAGCGTACGGAACGTGGGCCCGTCCCGCCGCATCAGCCACCCCACAGCGCGAGGCGCGAACGGCGAGCGCCCGGCGCCACGCAAAGAACGATCGACCTCGCCACGGAATGCCCCGAGCTCTGGAGCTTTGAAGGCGGTGAGCGTCGACCAGCTGGGCACGGGGCCGAGCGACCTGTGCATCGTCGTGCCCCTCACGACGACGCAGAGGCCGAACCCGCTCCACATCCAGATCGCGCCGCCCGAGGGCGGCGTGCGCGAGCTCTCGTGGGCGATGCCCGAGATGGTGCGCTCGATCTCCCATCGTCGTCTGATTCAGCGCTGGGGCAGCGTTCGCGCCGCGACGCTCGAGGCCGTCGCGGGACGCGTCCGGCTGCGCACGCGGCCAACGCCCGGACGTCAGGACGTCAGTCGGCGCGTCGCGCGCTACCTGCTCATGGGGTTTCACTGTCTTCGGAGCTGTGTCGCAGCCAGGAGAGGACGGCCACGGACATCGCGAAGAAGCCGCCGAAGATCGGGATGACGAGGAGATAGGCCCAGCGGAATGCTAGGCCGCCGACCGCGCGTCCGAGGGGCGAACTAGACGCGGTACAGGAACGTGTACACCGCGGATCGACCGCTCTGGACCCAGCCCGCGAGGCAGTAGCGACACGTGCTCCCGTCGTCGGCAGGCGCATCTATTGTTTTCGGCGGGCGGCCTTCAACCACCTCAGCCTCGATGCTGCGGCCTTCCAGAGGGCCGTCCCTGAACATCGCGGTGACTCTGGGCCCGATCTCGGCGACGGGCGTTGCTTCGGACGGATTCTCGAACTCGGGCACGCACCCTCTTCGGTCGATGGGCGGGAGGATGCCTTGGCTGAGCGTACTCCTCGCCAGCCCTACGGCGACGGCGTCGCCGGGGCCGCGTCAGCCGTAGACGTCGATACGGAAGCTTGCGCTGAACGTCGCTCCCGGTGCGACCGTCCGCAGTCCGTTGCCACTGCGCAGCGCGTCGGCCGGAGCGGTCATCGGCTCGAACGCGATGACGTCCTCGTTGCCCGGGGCGAACAGCTGCGCATGGGTATAGCCGTCCAGGAGGCGGATGTCGATCGTCCGCGACCCGGCGCGCACTCGCAGCCAGGCTCCGGTCGCGGACTGGTACCCGTGGTCGAGTGTCCGGTCGCCGAGCGCCCCGGAGGCCACGCGCTGCGAGCGGACCTCGCCGGTCGGCACGGAGCTGCGGTCGAGGATCAGCTGCTCGGACACATCGGACTCGATCCCCCAGGCGGAGCGCAGTACGCCGGGAGGCCGAAGGTATGGGTGGCAGCCGAACGCGACGGGAACGGCAGCATCGCCGGTGGGGGTCAGGGTCGTCGTGATCTGCAGCCCAACCGGGCCGAGAATCGCGTGCACCGCGAGCACGTGGGCGAACGGGAACAGCCGCATCCGGCGGCTGTCGGCGCCGAAGTCATACCCAGCACGTAGCTCGGTCTCCGTGCGCTCGGTCACGACCCAGCTCGTCTCGCCGTGCAGCAGGCCACGCATCGGCAGCCCATGCTCGTCGGGACGCACCTGCGCCGACCCGCGCGCCAGCTCCACCCGGCGGCCGTCCACCTCGTAGGACCATCCGCTGAGCCGGTTCGCCCACGGGTGCAGCAGCGGAATCCCCATCGTCCGTCCGCGCTGCGCCCACGCCTCCAGTCCTCCGCGCGTACCCAGCAACTCTTCGCCACGGTGCCTCAGTGACGAGCCGACGAGGCGATCCTGCCGGCCTTTGAGGTCAGCGTCCGGGAGGGAGACGACTCGCTCGCAGGCGGGGTGCGGCGGCTGGCCAAGCAGCGCAGGGCGCGGGTCCTCGACATCGGCGACCACGACTGGGTCGACATCGACACCCCCAGGGACCTTCGGAAGGCCAGGGTGCTCCTGTCCAGGAGCCTGGCCAAGCCCGACGATGGTCTCATCTCGAGGACAATCAACCGCAAGCTGTCGGGGCGGCTCCTGACGCCGCTGATCCTGCGCCTCGCGCCCGGCGTCAGCCCCAACGAGGTGTCGGCCCTCGCGCTCGCCGTGGCGATCGCGGCCGCGGCCGCCTTCGTCCTAGGCCAGCCCGTGATCGGCGGGCTGACGGTCCAGCTCGCGAGCGTCCTCGACGGCTGCGACGG
Organism: Solirubrobacteraceae bacterium; assembly: GCA_050696935.1. GTDB lineage: Bacteria > Actinomycetota > Thermoleophilia > Solirubrobacterales > Solirubrobacteraceae > DASSUW01. Next base: position 5,867 of record JBOGYU010000205.1, read on the forward strand.
AGAGATCGCCCGGCTGAAGAAGGCCGAGTCGCGCTTCGGATCGTTCTTCGACGCCGTGCTCGACCGCTATGCCGACACGTTCCTGCTCGTCGGCGCCGGCTATTACGCCTGGTCGGCCGGCGACCAGTCCGTGCTGTTCGGGCCGTACTGGAGCCCGCTGGTCGTGCTCATCTCGATTCTCGCCGCCTCCGGCAACCTTCTCGTGAGCTACACCTCCGCGAAATCCGTCGCGGACCTCGGCTATCGATACCGGGGACGCTTCATGGCGGCGGGGAGGGGAAGGGATCTCCGGCTCTTCGTCCTGTTCCTCGGCGGGGTTCTGACCTTGGTCGACCCCTCCACGGTCCTCCTGGCCCTCTTGCTCGTGGCCGTCGCGACGAACGCCGTCGTCGTGGCCCGCACCTGGACTTCGTGGCGGCTCGCCCAGCCGGCTCCGCCCTTCGTCGGCGCCGCCGCGCTCATCTTCGATTTCGACGGCACGATCGCCGACACGATGCCCTTCCTCATCAGGCTGGCGGTCGATCTGCTGACAAGGCACTACCCGGTGGAACCGGCGGCAGCCCGGAAGCAGTACCTCGAGACCGTGGGGGTCGACTTCGCCAGCCAGCTCGAGGAGCTCTTTCCCGGCCATCCGGAGAACGAGGCGGTCGCCGCCGCCTTCGAGGCCGCCAAGCGGGCGGGGATCCTCGACTGCCTGGTCTTTTCGGACGTCGTTCCGGTGCTGGAGTTGCTCGATCGCCGAGGGGTAAAGCGCTTCGTATGCAGCAGCACGACTCGAGAGCTCGTCGTCAGCTACCTCCGCAACCGCGCGCTCGAGGCGTCGTTCGACGACTGCCTCGGCTCCGAGCCAGGGCTCGGGAAGACCAAGCAGGTCGAGCTCATTCTGGCGAGACACGAGCTCGAACCGCGGGAAGTTGTCTTCGTGGGCGACGCCCCGAGGGACCATGAGCTCGTGAGCGGCACCGGAGTCCGCTTCGTCGGGATCCACCGCCTCTTCGATGCCCGCGAGTTCCGTCGGCGCGGCCTCCTGAGCGTCGACGGCAGGGCGGGGCTGACTCGTTCCTGGGAGCAGCTCGAGCGGCTGCATCGACGCGCCGAGCCGCCCAGGGTCTGCGGCCGCGGTAGACGGCCGTCCTGCAGCACTCGGCCGCTGCGACTCACCTCAAGCGGGAGTCATGCGGCCTCGCCTGGAGCCGCCGGCGTGGCCGTAGGTCGCGATCCCCGCGTCACCCCACACCAACAGGCGTCTCGAAAAGGGGAAAGAGGGCGCCCCTGCTGCTTCCGTCGGGGCACATTTTCGCCGTCGGCGGCAACGCCGAGGCGGCACGCCCGCGCCGGCATCGACGTCGACCGGATCAAGATCGCCTGCCTTCGCGGTGTGCTCGCTGATGGCGGCGGTCGGCGGCCTCGTGCTCGCCTCGCGGCTGCTCTCGGTGGACACCAACTCGGGCGCGGCTCGATCCTGGTGTACTCGATCGCCGCGACGGTCATCGGCGGCACGTCGCTGTTCGGCGGCCGCGGCCACATGAAGAGCGCCATCCTCGGCGCGCTCGTGATCGGCTCGATCGACAACGGCCTCGGCCCGCTCGGCCGCGGACCGGGTCCGCTGGCGCTCGTCGCGTGTTGCGGCAGCCGGTGGCAGGTCGAGCACAGGCGCCTACCCGCCGATGTAGGACATTTCGACCTTCGGCAGCGCGGCCGTCTCGGCCGTGCGCAGTTCCGAGTAGCGGTCGTCCCGCACGCGCCAGATCGCGCCGATCGACGCCGAGATCTGCGCGTCGGAGGCGCCGTCGCGCAGCAGCGCGCGCAGGTCGTGGCCCTTGGTGGCGAACAGGCAGGTGAACAGCTTGCCGTCGGCGGAGAGCCGGGCGCGCGTGCAGGCGCCGCAGAACGGCCGGGTCACCGAGGCGATCACGCCGATCTCGCCGCTGCCGTCGCTGTAGCGCCAGCGCTCGACGACCTCGCCGGGGTAGTTCGGCGCGACCGGCTCGAGCGGCAGCTCGGCGGCGATCATCGCGACGATCTCCGCCGCCGGCACGACGTCGTCCATCCGCCAGCCGTTGCTGTGGCCGACGTCCATGTACTCGATGAAGCGCACGATGCGGC
>JBOGYU010000206.1:0-7968 GCA_050696935.1 Solirubrobacteraceae bacterium
CTCCGGCGCGCTCGTGCTCTCCCCGCGCGCCGGGGTGGACCGCAAGCGGCGCGCCTGGGTGCGGCTCGGCTGCGCGAGCGCCACGGTGCGGCGCTGCAGCGGGGTGGTGACGCTCGCGCGGGGGCGGACGATCGTGGGCAGCAAGCGCTTCGGGCTGCGGCCCGGCCGGGCGGGGCGGGTTGGAGTGCCGCTCGCGCGCGCGGTGCGCCGTCGCCTGCGCGTGCGGCTGTACACCGCCACGCGCGACGGTCGGGGCATCACCCGCACCCGCACCGCGCCGGTGCGGCTGGTGCGACGGTAACGTCCGGGCTCGTGCTCCTCGTCGTCGACGTCGGCAACACGCAGACCCACATCGGCACGTTCCGGGGGCAGGAGCTGGTGGAGCACTGGCGCTTCGCCACCGTCCGCGAGTCGACCGCGGACGAGCTCGGCGCCCGCCTGCGGGCGCTGCTCGACCTCCGCGGCGTGGGATTCGGTGACGTCGAGGCCTCGATCGTCTCCTCCACCGTGCCGCAGCTGCGCCCCGAGTGGACCGAGATGGCGCGGCGCTACCTGGGCATGGAGATGCCGGTCGTGGGCCCCGGCCTGCGCACCGGGATGCCGATCCGCTACGACAACCCGCGCGAGATCGGCCCCGACCGGCTGGTGAACGCGGTGGCCGGCTACGCCAAGGCGGGCGGCCCGTGCGTGGTGGTGGACTTCGGGACGGCCGTCACGCACGACGTGGTCTCCGCCGACGGCGAGTACCTCGGCGGCGTGATCTTCCCGGGCGTGGAGATCTCCCTGGAGGCGCTCACCGAGCGCGCCGCGGCGCTGCCGAAGATCGACCTCGCGGAGCCGCGCTCGCTGGTCGGCAAGTCGACCGTGGACGCCATCCGCTCCGGCACCGTGTTCGGGTTCGCCGCGATGGTGGACGGCATCGTCGGGCGCCTGCGCGCGGAGCTCGGCGACGGCACGCACACGATCGCCACCGGCGGCCTCGCGCACGTGATCGTCCCTTACTGCGAGTCGATCGACGAGGTCGACGACCTGCTGACGCTGACCGGGCTGCGGCTGATCTGGGAGCGCAACCAGGCCCTGCCGTAACGTCGCCCGCGAGCGGAACCAACGCCCCGGATACCCTCGTGGAGCGATGCGGGCGAAACCCCTGTCACGGTCACTGCACGACTCCTGGCAGCTCGGCGGCGTCACGATCCCCAACCGGGTCGTGCTCGCGCCCCTGGCCGGGATCGGGAACTGGTTCGTGCGCCTCCAGGCCAAGCGGTACGGGGCGGGGCTGGCGGTCAGCGAGATGGTGTCGAGCTTCGCGATCCACTACGGCAACCGCCGCACGCTGGAGGAGCTCCTGACGGTGCACCCGGACGAGCGGCCGGTCGCCATCCAGCTCTTCGGCCACGACCCGGACGTGATGCGCTCCGCCGCCGCGCACGTGGCGGCGCTCGGCGTCGACCTGATCGACCTGAACATGGGCTGCCCGGTGCCGAAGGTGATGAAGACGGGCGCCGGGGCCGCGCTCCTGCAGGACCCGGCGGCGGCGGTCGCGATCGCCCGCGCCGCGCGCGAGGGCTCCAACCTGCCGGTCACCGTCAAGCTGCGGGCCGAGGGCGTGGACGTTGCGCGCCGGCTCGTGGAGGATGCGGGCGTGGCCGGCATCACCTTCCACCCGCGCACGGTGAAGGTGCGCCACAAGGGCACGCCGGACTACGACCTCGCCGCGCGGCTTGCGGACGAGCTGCCGGTGCCCGTGATCGTCACCGGCGGCATGGACGGCGCCGACCACGTCCGCTGGGTGTTCGAGTACACGAGCTGCGAGGCGGTGATGCTCGCGCGCGGCACCCTGGGCAACCCGTGGCTGTTCGAGCAGGTGCTCGGCGAGCGCGAGGACGAGCCGCTGCCGGAGGAGGTCGCGGCCGAGTGGGCGTGGGTGGTGGACCGCGCGGAGGAGCACCTGGGCGCCGAGCGGGCGGCCCGCTACCTGCGCAAGTTCCACCCCTGGTACGTCGACCGCCTCGGCTCCTCGCACGCCGTGCAGGAGGCTCTCCAGCGCGCCGAGACGCTCGACGAGCAGCGCGAGATCATCGCCGGGCTCGGTGCTACCATGCACCGCCGCGCCGCCGTCTGAGCGCGTCCTCTCGTCCGCGATATGCGGGCGTTTTCTTTCTCCGGATCCCACCAAGGACGACGACATGCAGAAGGACGTCATCCTCACGCCAGAAGGCCTCGAGAAGCTCAAGGCCGAGATCGAGTATCTCTCCACCGACAAGCGGCGGGAGGTAGCCGAGCGGATCAAGGAGGCGCGCGAGTTCGGCGACATCTCCGAGAACTCGGAGTACGACGACGCCAAGAACGAGCAGGCGATGCTCGAGGCGCGGATCGCGGCGCTGGAGGACAAGCTGCGGTCGGCGTCGGTGATCGACGCGTCGGAGCTGTCCAACGACGTCGTGCGCGTGGGCTCGGCGGTGAACGTCAAGGACGAGTCCTCCGGCAAGTCGCTCCAGTACGTGATCGTGGGCTCCACCGAGGCCAACCCGTCCGAGAACCGGCTCTCCAACGAGTCGCCGGTCGGCAAGGCGCTGCTCGGCCACAAGAAGGGCGACGCCGTCAACGTCCAGCTGCCCAACGGCAGGGCCCGCAAGCTGAAGATCACCAAGATCGCCGTGGCGTGAGCCGAGGCGAGCCCCCGGCGAGCCGGTGATGAGCCCAGCGGGCGACAGCCCGATGGGCGAGGCAGGTCTCCTCGACTCGCGCCGGCGCAAGCTCGCCGCGCTGCGGGGCGAGGGGATCGACCCGTTCCCGCACGCGTTCCCGGGAGTCGCCTCGATCGCCTCCGTGAAGGCGCCGCACGAGGACCTGCCCGCGGGGGAGGAGACCTCGGTGCGGGCGCGGATCGCGGGGCGGCTCGCGGCGCGGCGGGGGCAGGGGAAGGCGGCGTTCCTCGACCTCGTCGACCGCTCGGGGCGGATGCAGCTGCACGCGCGGGCGGACGTGCTCGGCGCCGAGTCCCTGGATCGGCTGGTGTCGCTGGACCTCGGCGACCTCGTCGGCGCCGACGGCACCGTGTTCCGCACCCGCCGCGGCGAGCTGTCGCTGCGGCTCGAGGACTGGACGCTGCTCGCCAAGTCGCTGCGCCCGCCGCCCGAGAAGCACCACGGGCTGACCGACGTCGAGACGCGCTTCCGCCACCGCGAGCTGGACCTGATGGCCAACGAGGAGGCGCGCGAGCTGTTCGTCGCCCGCGCCCGGATCGTCTCGGCGATCCGGCGCTTCCTCGACGACGAGGGGTTCGTCGAGGTCGAGACGCCGGTGCTCCAGCCGATCTACGGCGGCGCGGCGGCGCGGCCGTTCACGACGCACCACAACGCGCTCGACCGGACGCTGTTCCTGCGGATCGCCACCGAGCTCTACCTCAAGCGCTGCATCGTCGGCGGGCTCGAGCGCGTGTACGAGATCGGCAAGGACTTCCGCAACGAGGGCCTCTCGCCCAGGCACAACCCCGAGTTCACGATGCTCGAGTGGTACGAGGCGTACGCCGACTACGAGGACGTGGCGGCGCGGTGCGAGCAGCTGGTCGCGACGGTCGCGCGGGAGCTCGGCGTGGATGGGTTCGAGCCGCCCTGGCGGCGGCAGTCGCTGGCGGACGCGATCGCGGAGCGGACGGGGATCGACGTCTACGCCCACCGCTCCCTGGAGTCGCTGCGAGGGGCGATGCGCGAGCGCGGGCTCGAGATCCTCGAGCACGAGGACACGTGGGCGAAGCTCGTCGACCACCTGCTCTCGCGGTACGTCGAGCACACGCTCGTGGAGCCGACGTTCCTGCTCGACTACCCGATCGAGCTCTCGCCCTACGCGAAGCGCCACCGGACCGAGCCCGGGCTGGTCGAGCGTTTCGAGGCCTACGCGGGCGGGATGGAGTTCGCCAACGCCTTCACCGAGCTCAACGACCCCGACGACCAGCGGTCGCGGTTCGAGGAGTCAGGCGCGGCCGCCGCCGCGGGGGACGAGGAGGCGCAGCCATTCGACGAGGCGTACATCCAGGCGCTGGAGCACGGCATGCCGCCGACCGGCGGGATCGGGATCGGGATCGATCGGCTGGTGATGCTGCTGACGGGCCGGTCTTCTATTAGGGAAGTCGTGCTGTTTCCCGCGATGCGGTGACTTCTTCGTGCCGGCTCTGTTGCGCCGGCGAACGGCGGGCTTGTAGTGAGGCAGGATGAGGGCGTGCCGGCGGTTCTCGGGGAGTTTCGTGCAAACGGCGACAGCGCCGGGCCGTCGTTTGCACGTTTGTCCTCGTCTGGGGGACGAACGTGCAAACGGCGTGGGCGGGAGGTCGCGTTTTGCACGTAACTCCCCTTTCAGCGGAGCGCGCCGTGCTCCGGACCGCCCAGCGGCAGAACGGCGCCGTGACCACCGAGCAGCTCCTCGCGGCCGGCCTGCACCGCAACGCGATAGCCGCTCGGGTCGAGCGAGGCATCCTGCGCCCCCGCCACCGCAGCGTCTATGGCCTCGCCGGCGCCGAGGGACCCCTCACCTCCTTCACCGCCGCCGTTCTCGCCTGCGGTGACGCCGCCGTCCTGAGCCACCGCGCCGCCGCGGCGGTCTGGGGAATCGCGCCGACCCCCGAAGGCCCGATCGACGTGACGATCACCCGAGGCCACCGCCGCAACCGCCCGGGCATCCGCGTCCACCACCACCCCCACCACGACGTCGCCCGCCGCCACGGCATCCCGATCACCACGCCCCGACGAACGCTCCAAGACCTCGCGACGATCGCCACGCCCACGGAGCTCGAACGAGCCCTCAACGAGGCCCGCATCCTCCGCCTCCCCCTACCTGCAAGCAGTTCGCCCGACCCGGGCTTCACGAGATCGGAGGCCGAGCGCAAGCTCCTCGCACTGATCCGCCAAGCCGGGCTACCCACCCCGAAGACGAACACGAAGGTTCGCGGCTACGAGGTCGACCTCCACTGGCCGCACCGCCACCTGATCGTCGAGTTCGACGGCTGGACCACCCACTCGAGCCGCGCCGCATTCGAGCGAGACCGGCGAAAAGACGCGGACCTGCAACTCGCCGGCCACCGGGTCCTGCGCGTCACCGACCGGCAGCTCGCCAACGAGCCGTTCGCTCTCGTCGCGCGCCTCGCGAAGGCCCTCTAGGCCATTCGGCCGCCACCGGGCCCATTGGTAGACTGACGCATGGCCGCAAAGCGAACCCCGAGCCCGTTCATCCAGGCAGGCGAACCTGCCGAATATAGGGATGACGGATCGGGGTATTTTCGTCTTCCGACCCCAAGTCCGGACCGCCGAAACGACCGAGCGCTAGCCATCACGTAGCAGGAAGGACTGCGCACCACCATGTTCGAGCGATTCACAGAGCGAGCACGTCAGGTGGTCGTCCTCGCGCAAGAGGAAGCCCGAACCCTCAAGCACAACTACATCGGCACCGAGCACATCCTGCTCGGCCTCCTCCGCGAGGAGGAGGGCCTCGCCGCTCGCGTCCTCGAGAGCCTGGACATCACCGTGGAGCGCGTGCGCGCCCAGGTCGTCCGCATCGTGGGCTCGGGCGAGGAGGTCACGTCCGGCCAGATCCCGTTCACCCCGCGCGCGAAGAAGGTGCTGGAGCTGGCGCTGCGCGAGGCGCTGAGCCTCGGTCACAACTACATCGGCACGGAGCACATCCTGCTCGGCCTCGTGCGCGAGAACGAGGGCGTCGCCGCCCGCATCCTGCTCGACTTCGACGCCGACTCCGAGAAGATCCGCAACGAGGTCATCCGGATGCTGTCCGGCCCCGGCGGGCGCCGCCAGTCCGGGTCCGGCGCGTCGGGCGCCGCCGCCGGCGCCGGGGCCGCGCAGGGCGAGGGCAAGAAGTCCTCCAAGCTGCTCGACCAGTTCGGCCGCAACCTCACGAAGCTGGCCGCCGAGAGCAAGCTCGACCCGGTCGTCGGCCGCGAGACCGAGATCGAGCGGATCATGCAGATCCTCTCGCGCCGCACAAAGAACAACCCGGTGCTCGTCGGCGAGCCCGGCGTCGGCAAGACCGCCGTCGTGGAGGGCCTCGCGCAGCGCATCACCAACGGCGACGTGCCGGAGCTGCTCAAGAACAAGCAGATCTACACGCTCGACCTGGCCGCGCTGGTCGCCGGCTCGAAGTACCGCGGCGAGTTCGAGGAGCGCCTGAAGAAGGTGATGAAGGAGATCACCCAGCGCGGCGACATCATCCTGTTCATCGACGAGCTGCACAACCTCGTCGGCGCCGGCGCCGCCGAGGGCGCGATCGACGCCGCGTCGATCCTCAAGCCCGCCCTCGCCCGCGGCGAGCTGCAGACCGTCGGCGCCACCACGCTCGACGAGTACCGCAAGTACCTCGAGCGCGACAGCGCGCTGGAGCGCCGCTTCCAGAAGATCACGGTCGACCAGCCGTCGATCGAGGAGACGGTCCAGATCCTCAAGGGGCTCAAGGACCGCTACGAGGCGCACCACAAGATCACGATCACCGACGAGTCGCTGGAGGCGGCGGCCGAGCTGGCCGACCGCTACATCTCCGACCGCTTCCTGCCCGACAAGGCGATCGACCTGATCGACGAGGCCGCCTCGCGCATGCGCATCAAGTCGATGTCCTCCCCACCCGTGTACCGGGAGCTCGAGGAGGAGATCGAGACGACGCGGCGCGACAAGGAGGCCGCGATCGAGAACCAGGAGTTCGAGAAGGCCGCGCAGCTGCGCGACAAGGAGCGGCGCCTCACCAACAAGAAGCGCGAGCTCGAGGACGCCTGGGAGTCCGGCGAGGGCGGCGAGCGGCCGGCCATCGGCGAGGAGGAGATCGCGGACATCGTCTCGATGTGGACGGGGATCCCGGTCTTCAAGCTCACCGAGGCCGAGACGCAGAAGCTCATGCGCATGGAGGACGAGCTGCACAAGCGCGTGATCGGCCAGCACCAGGCGATCGAGGTCGTCTCCAAGGCGATCCGCCGCTCCCGCGCCGGCCTGAAGGACCCGAAGCGGCCGACCGGCTCGTTCGTGTTCCTCGGCCCGTCCGGCGTCGGCAAGACCGAGCTGGCGCGCACGCTCGCCGAGTTCCTGTTCGGCGACGAGGACGCGATGGTGCGGATCGACATGTCGGAGTACATGGAGAAGCACGCCGTGTCCCGGCTCGTCGGCTCGCCCCCCGGTTACGTCGGCTACGACGAGGGCGGCCAGCTCACCGAGGCCGTGCGCCGCAAGCCGTACTCCGTGCTCCTGCTCGACGAGATCGAGAAGGCGCACCCGGACGTGTTCAACATCCTCCTGCAGATCCTGGAGGACGGCCGGCTCACCGACTCCCAGGGCCGCACCGTGGACTTCCGGCACGCGATCGTGATCATGACCTCGAACATCGGGGCCGGCGAGATCGCGCGCAACACGCCGCTCGGCTTCACGGTCGGCGACGCGGACCACGGCATGACCTACGACGACATGAAGAACCGGGTCACCGGAGAGCTGAAGAAGGTCTTCCGGCCCGAGTTCCTCAACCGGATCGACGAGGTCATCGTCTTCCACAAGCTGACCAAGGAGGAGATCAAGTCGATCGTCGACCTGCTCCTGCGCCGCATCCGCTCGCAGCTGACGGATCGGGAGCTGCAGCTCGACCTCACCGAGGGCGCCGAGGACTTCCTTGTCGACAAGGGCTGGGATCCGGCGATGGGCGCGCGCCCGCTGCGCCGGGCGATCCAGCGCTACATCGAGGACCCGCTCGCGGACTTCGTCCTGCGGGCGGAGCTGGAGCCCCAGGCCACGGTGCTCGTGGAGAAGGCGCCGGAGGACGCGGAGGACGAGCTCAAGCTGTCCGTCGTCAAGGCCGAGAAGAAGCCGACGCCCGTCGGCGTGGGCGGCCGCAAGGAGGAGCCCGCGGACGAGGACGTCCACGACGGCGGCGCGCTCGACCAGCCGGCGGTCGACCAGCCGTCAGGCGACGAGTAGCGCGGCGGCCGCCGGC
>JBOGYU010000207.1:0-7967 GCA_050696935.1 Solirubrobacteraceae bacterium
CCCGTCCGGCGGCTCGGCCGGCCGGCCCGAACCCCACCACCAGCCCGACGCCGTCACCGATCGACGTCACTGACCATCATCCGGCCGCTCGCAGTCACACTCCCACGCCTACTGCACGATCCGGGCTTGACGGCCTCGGTACGTGTGAAGCTCATCGAGCACGAGGAAGCGGAGGCCCTCTGCGGACCGGATCAGCTTCCGGTCGTAGGGCCGGGTGAGCAGGTACTCGAGCATCACGTAGTTGGTCAGCAGGATGTCCGGCGGTCGCGCGAGGATCTCCTCGCGTTCCTCGTCGCTCTCCTGGCCTGTGTAGCGGCGGAACGTCACCGGCTCCTGGCCCTTTGGGAACCCGTGGTGCAGGAACTTCTGAAGCTCCCCGAGCTGGCTGTTGGCGAGCGCGTTCATCGGATAAACGACGATCGCCTTGATGCGGCCGTCGCGCGCGCCATCGCGCAGCACGGAGTCGACGATCGGGACCATGTACGCCAGGCTCTTGCCGGACCCGGTGCCGGTCGTCAGGACGTAGGGGTTGCCCGACTTGGCGGTTCGAATCGCGTCGGTCTGATGTCTGTGAAGCAGCAGCCGCGAGCCATCCGGCACCTCGGCTGTCTTGCCCACCCGAAAGATCTGCCCGCATAGGAGATCGAGCAACCCGGCGTCCACAAGCTCATCGACGTAGCCGCCGGGCTCGAACGCCGGATTGAGCTGAAGCATCGGATCAGGCCACAGCAGGCCCGACTCAAGCTGCGCCTCGACGAATTCTCGGATCCGCTCGTCCCGGATCGTGAAGAAGCTCTCCGCATAGTGGCGGTAGTCCCGTACGAGCTGATCGCGAAGCGCAAAGACGTCCAAATGCCTCTCCAAATCCTGGCCGAACTGCTCCGACGATGGTAAGCGGTGGCGCAGCGGCGAGTCCACGGCAGGGTGATCCGCGTAGGACGCGCCACGCCCGAGTCGGCGAGCGCGGCGAGAGGGACCGCGCCGCAATCGGTCGTAGCGTGCCGCTCGACGGCCGCTGGCCGGCTCAACGCCGCCGCGCGCCTCCTCTGTCACCGAGCCGCCCCTGGAGCAGGCGTTCGGCTTCGATGTCAGCGTCGAGGAGGTCGGTCGCGAGCCTGCTGACCGCGTCGAGCAGTCCGCGCAGGCGCACCGGAGCCGCGACCTGATGCAGGCGGCGAATGCCTCGCCGACGACGAACGCACGAGGCCGATACCGGCACGGGAAAATCCGCGTGACTATGCCCAGAGCGCCGGGAGCGGTACGGCGAACTCATCCCGCGCTGTGGTATCGGCGTCTCGTGCGAGGCGCTCGGCGGCGTCAGCTACCCGCTCGAGGAACCGCGCGACGGCTTCACGTTCCGCCTCGGGCAACTCGCTCGCCAGCCCCTCGACCTCAGCGACGAGCGGAGCCCACGCCGTGGTGGCGGCCTGCTGCATGCTTGGCGTCAGTCGCACGACTGCGCTGCGGCCATCGCGCGGATGTGGGTGCGTGTGATGCGCCCGCCACGCTGAAGCCGATGGAGGAGGGGGTGACCCCGTCTGACGAGAGCTGGAGCTGGCCGCCGAGCTGGCCGGGCGTGAGCGTCCCCGCGCGGGCGAGGTGCTAGACAGCGAGCACCTCGTTTTCCGTGAGCCCGAGTCGCCTGGCCAGCGCGGCACGCTGGCGCGCGTCGGCGAGCGCCTTGCGGTTCAGCGCCGCGCGGATCGACAGGGACGAATCCGAAGCGTCGACCATGGGGCCCTGCAGATACCTCGATGGTTGAGACACATTAAGTGGATCCTGGAGTCGCCGCACCGTTCTCGACCGTATAGGCGGGGAGGTGCCGCGGCGCAGATGCGCGCCGCGGCGTTAGGGCTCGGGCAGGTATGGCTCAGGTCAGCTCGATACGTCCGTCATTGCCGACGGCGATCACGAGGACCTCGTTGGGATCGACGAGCCGGTCGAGGATGCGGCGTCCGACGTAGAGCGTGCCCGAGTATTCGGGTGGCCCGCGCCTGGCGTTCCATCGGGCGCGGAGAGTGGTGCCGCGGAGCCGAAGGATCGTTTCGCAGCGGTCGGCCGGGAGCATCGGTTTGACGGAGCTGGGCAGGCGGATCCGCCCGTCCTCTTGGTCCTTGGCCGTGATGGGCAGGGCTGTGGGGCGGGCACCGTTCGAGAATGCGCTCCCCTGCTGGTAGTCGGGGCCGTGCAGCCATCCGGCGGTACTGCGCAGCGTCGCGAGGAGCGAGTCGTGTTCATCGTCGCTCACGACTCGGGCGTGGTGAGAAACGACGAGGGCGGCGAGCGGCGCAGGGTTCATGGGGACGGGCACCGCGAGCGATGTGGTGTCCCCGTCGGTGTGTGCGGCGTAGCCGCGGCGACGAACCTCGATGGCGCGTGCCTCAAGGTCTGCGTGCGGCGCGTATTCGTCGCTCGGGCGCTGTGCGTCGCGCCACGACTGCCGGTAGGCGAGCAGGACGCTGCCGCCCGCCGAATCGGTCGCTGGCAGCAGCGACCAGAGGGCGGGCGACCGGTCGCCGGCTCGAGCGAGGACGATCACATCGCCGTAGCTGGGGGCGACGAGGTAGGCGTCGAGGCCGGTCGACTGCCGGAGATGAAGCACGGCCTCTGCGCCGTGAGTGACGAGCGGCAGTCGCGCGGCGAGCTGTCCGGCGAGGGCAAGGAGGCGCGGGGTCGGTGCGTAGGTGGTCCGCTGGCGATAGTTGCCGTGCCCACGTTGGAGATAGCCCTCATCCTCGAGCGCGTGCAGCAGGCGCCGTGCGGTGCGGTCGTGGATGCCCATCGTCGCCGCGAGGCCGGGCGCGGACGCCGCGTGGAATACGACCACCTCGAGGGCGCGCACGGCGCGCGCAGCGGTGAGGTTGGGCAGCTTGCGGGCGGGTGGTTGGCGAACGCCGATCACGGATGCGCGCCCCGAGGCGGGTGGGGTGGAACGTGTCATTCGTCCCAGCCCAGGTCGACCTGCTCGACGGCGGTGAGGGTCGTGACCCACGCCTTCGCCGTCGTGGCGGCGGCGAGCAGCGCCTCGCGGGATCGCGACGTCACGTGCTGCTCGTAGCGCTCGTGGGCGTCGTTGAGCCGTTCGAGCGCTTCCCGGGCGCCTTCGTGTGCGACGTCGCGCATGAGCGGCGTGGCGCCGAGGAGGATCGCGCCGGGCCGGTTGTCCGGCGGCTGCTCCTCAAGCTGCATGAGCAGTCCCTCTAGGCCGCGGAGCCGGTCGTGCTGGTCATCGATCGGTCGCGTGTCCCGCGGCGAGGTGGTGGCGTAGGTCTCGGCGGCGTCGCGGGTGGCCTTGGCTCGAAGGTCGCGAAGGACATCGACCAGCACGTCGATCTCGCAGGCGTCGAAGTGGACGCGAACGTCGTCGGGCGATCCCAGTCCGATCACCTTCATGACTTCGCCTTTCGCGAACCGCGCGCCTTGCCCGACGCGGCGGTGGCGCTGCTGTAGCGGCGCGGCTTGTCGCTGACCTGGCGCACCCGGCCGGCGGCCGCCAGCCGCGTCAGGCAGTTGCCCACCGCGCCGGTCGAGCGTCCGAGCGCCTTGGCGACCGCGGTCGCGCCCACGGCCGCGCGCTTGCCCTGCGAGTCGATGTAGTCGAGGACGAGCCCGTCGAGCTGCCCGGGACGCAGCCGCTGCGTCGCCGCGCGAGCCGGGGCGTCGCCCTTGTCTGCGGGGCCGATCGACCACCGGTCCGGTAGCCGGCGACGCCCGTCACGCTCGCCCCGACGCCGGCGGACCGTCCCATCGCGCTCGAGTGCGGCAAGCGCCTTGCCCACGGTCGAGCGGCCCAGCCCGATGGCCGTCGCGATCTCAGCGCCGGTCAGCTCGTCGCCGGAGGCGAGGGCCTTCGCGACCGCCTCTTCGCTGCTGGGCTTGGCGGCGCTCACGAGCTCACCTCCAGAGCGTCGGCGGCGGGCTGGGCGAGCTGGCTGAGGATCTCGCCGATCGCCTCGGAGGCCGCGAGGTCGCGTTGGGCGAGCTCCTCCTCTTCCTTCGGCCGTGAGACGTAGGTGCCCAGCGACCCCGAAGCGTCGTTGTGCAGCCGCGCCAGCGTCCGGGTGAGCTCCTCGGCGGGCAGGGTCAGTGCCACAGTCTCGCGGTCGATGGTCTCGGCCCAGCCGAGCTCATCCAGCAGCCGCAGGTCCTCGGCGAACTCACGGCCCATGCGCTTGGCGGCCGCGTACTCTCGGCGATCGACGCAAGTCCAGACGTCGCCGATCGCGGTGAGGTGGTTGATCACCATCACGTAGATGGCGTCCCGCTGCGCGCGGGAGATCGTGACGGGCATGCTCTGCTCCCTTCGGTCAGGGCGAACCGAGGAGCAGCCCATTCCAGCCCACCGTCCCGCCACGGCCAGGCGCGCGACAATCGGCCATGCATCGAGGGCGTGATCCTCGGTGCCAGGCCCCGGGGCGTTCCCGCGCCGCCGGGGCCACCTATGTACGAACGGCGGCGACCATAGCTCCAGCCCGGCGGCCGATCGAGCCCGAATCGCCATGAATCCACGGCAATCCGCGGCTATCGCCGCGATTTCAGGCACTAGTGCCTGAAATGGAGCGCGATCACCGGCGATTCCCGGCGATCCCCGAAACGACGATCCCCCGCACGTGCAGGGGCTTCGAAGCAATGGAGCTAGGGGGACTCGAACCCCCGACCTCCTGGGTGCGATCCAGGGGCTCACACTCCCGGAGCGCTGCAAAAAGAGGCGGATTTGCAGGACTCTTTGCGGCTGCGGCGAGACGCCAGTCTAGCGCGGATGTCGGTGGATATCCGCGGATTCCCCTTGGATTCAGGCACTCTTGGCCTCGAGTGCCTGAACCGTCCGAGGGCGCCGACTACCGCGTCGCCGTCTGCTCGCCGATGGGCCAGCGCTCCCGGTGGAAGCCCATGTTCCAGAACATCCGCTCGTACCGGGCCGTTGTCACGAAGCGCTCGGCGCCCCGCTCGCGCTCGCCTGGGTTGAGCTCGGGGCCGTCGGTGAGCGAGAGGACGGCGCGGACGATGGCGGCGAACTCGTCGCCGCCGTAGGTCTCGATCCAGTGCCGGTAGAGCGGATCGGGCGAGCCCCGGCGCAGAAGCTCCTTGTCCACCTCCCAGTAGATCCAGTAGCAGGGCAGGAGCGCCCCGAGCGCCTCGGGGAACGAGCCGCCGTGGGCGACGGCGAGCAGGTGGCTCGTGTAGGCCAGGTTCGTAGGCGCCACAGGTGTGGCGGCGACCTCTTCGTCGCTGACGCCGAAGTCGCGGACGAAGCTCTCGTGCAGTGAGTGCTCGACCTCGATCGCCCCGGCGGCGTGTTGGGCGAACATCGCGATGTCCGGCTCGCTCGGTGCGCGGGCGGCGGCGACGGAGAGCGCCCGCGCGTACTCGCGCAGGTAGTGGGCGTCCTGAACGACGTAGAAGCGGAAGGCGTCGCGCTCGAGCGTGCCGTCGGTGAGCCCGGCGATGAACGGGTGGGCCAGGATCGCCGCGTAGACCTCCTCGATCTTCGACCACAGGGTCTGGCTGAAGGGACGCGACGCCATCAGCCGATCCCCTCCGCGAGCGTGTCCCAGAAAAGCAGCTCGTAGGCCTGGAGCAGCCGCGCGGCGCGGCGGGCGCGCACCGGCGAATCCCCGTCGCCGAGACCCTCGTCGAGCACCGCCAAGAGGCGCTGCTGGGAGTCCGGCGGCGGCTCGGCGAAGAAGGTGAAGAACGCGACCGCCTCCTCCTCGAGCCTGTAGCGGCCGCGCAGCGCCTCGGCTACCCGGCCGCAGTTCGCGCCCCAGGCGGCGAGGTTGGCGAGCAGCGCGAGGCTCACGTCGCTGCGCGAGCCGTTGAGCGCAAGCCAGGCGACGAAGGCCGGGTAGGCCTGGGCGCCGGGTGCGGGCTCGTGGGCGCGAAGCGCCTTCTCGTCTGCCCCTACGCTGGCGGCGAAGGCGCGTAGCAGCTCGAGCGCCCGCCCCTCGCCCTCGGCGAGCGAGAGGAAGAGGTCACCGGCGGCGGGCTCGGGGAAGCGCGATGCGAGCAGCGCGAAGCTGCGGCGGTCGCTCGAGATGATCGCGTTCTGCTCGCCGGCGAGGCCGGCGAGACGCTCGCGCGGCACGTGCCCACCCTCGAGCGCGGCGAGGAAGCGGTGCGGATCTGCTCCTCGACTTCTGAGAGCTCGCGCTGCAGGTCGCCGACCAGCCTGCGGTCCGGCGAGTCAGCGGTCGGTCGCGTCATCGTGATCTCCCTTCGCTGGCATGACCCAGATCAGGTTCGGCGGGTCGGCGCTAGGAAGCGCCCTCTCAGCCCCTCGGACAGGGACCCCCCGGTGGTGCGGTGCTCTTGGAAGCTACCGCGCCTCGGGCGCGGCTGCGAGCTGAGCCGGTGGTGCCGCCGCCTGGACATGCGTCCCCCTGGAGGATGGGTCGCTCCCTGCGTGGCCCGATGGCGCTCCGCTGGTGCGTCGGCTCTCTGTGAGGCGGCATCGGTCTTGCCGGGTGGCCGAGATGCGACGCGGCTCGCCGCTGGGTTAGTCTGCCCGGTCACCGGGCGATAGCGCGTGGAAGCCGGTGAGAGTCCGGCGCGGTCGCGCCACTGTGATCGGGTCTTGTGAGAGCCGAGAGCCAGGACTTCGGGCCACCGCTGACACCGTCATCGGGGACGCGTCATCCCCAGGAGGGTTTGCCATGTCGGACGTCCTCGCCTCGAGCGCGCCGCTCCCCGGGGCCATTTACCCGCCCGTCATCTCGCTGCGTGAGATGTGGCCGTAGGCTCTGTTCGGGATCGCCCTGCTGATGCTCGTCTACTTCGTCGGCGTGGAGCAGGGAGCGTCGGCGCTCGCGCCCGGGAGCTTGGTTCACGAGTTCGTGCACGACGGTCGGCACCTGCTCGGCTTCCCCTGCCACTAGACCGGCGGCGGCATGCTGCGCAAGCTGCTGATCTGCGGCCTGGCCGCGGGCGCGTGCGGCGGGCCGCTGGCGACCGGCTTCGTGTCGGTCGCGGGCGAGCCCGCGATCGACCGGGCGCTCGCCTACGAGGATGCGCACCAGCGAACGGCGGCGACGGCGGGCATCCAGTATGCGGCGCTGGCGCCGGTCTCGCGCGGCCTGCAGAAAAGCGCCGGGCTGCTGACGGCGGCGCTCGTCTACGGCCTCGCACTGGGCGGGATCTTCGCGCTGAGCTTCGCGGTCGTGTATGGGCGGGTCGCGCGTGGCGGGCCGAGGATGACGGCGTACTGGCTCGCGGCGGCGGCGTTCGTGGTTGTGTACCTGGTGCCGTTCCTGAAGTACCCGGCGAGCCCGCCCGGGGCCAGCGACCCGTCCACGATCGGCCGCCGGACGCTGCTGTACGTGACGATGATCGCGGTCTCGGTGCTCGCCGCGGTGGTGGCGGCGCGGGTGCGCCCGGCGCTCGCCCGGCGCTGGGATGCCCATTCGGCGAACTTGGGCGCTGGCTCGCGTTCGTGGCGATCGTGGTGGCGGCGGGATTGGCGCTGTCTTCGGTGCACGAGGTCCCGAGGGACTTCCCGGCGACGACGCTGTGGCGCTTCCGCGAAGCGTCGCTGGGCATGCAGGCGGTGCTGTGGTCGGCGATCGGCCTGGTCTTGGGCCGGCCGCGCAGCGCGTTATGGGCGGCAAGCCGGTCATTCCGCGGCGGCTCGCCCGGCACGCGGTCGTGGCGAGCGCCGACGAGTGATGACCCGGGCACTCTGCACGCCAGAGCCACGGTTGGCGGCCGACCGCTGCCCCGGCAGCCTCGCGCCCCACGAGGCGCAGGACGGGTGGCTCGCGCGCGTGCGGGTGCCAGGCGGCCGCCTGGGCGCCGACCAGCTTCGGGCGCTCGCGGACGCAGCCGCGCTGGGCAACGGCCTTGTCGACCTCACCTCGCGCGCCAACCTTCAGGTCCGGGGTCTGCCGGCGGATGCGGGCGATGCGCTCGCCGCGCTGCTGCGCGCGGCGCGGGCTGCTGCCCTCGCCGGAGCACGATCGCGTGCGCAACGT
>JBOGYU010000208.1:0-7959 GCA_050696935.1 Solirubrobacteraceae bacterium
GCCCACCACGGCCGCGACGAGGCCGGCGCCGGCCGCGGCCGCCGCCCCGAGGAGGAGCCTCACCGGCGTCACCGCCGGTCGCGCAGATCCTCGAGCCGGGACCCCTCGTCCGCGGAAACGCCCGCCGCGGCGGCGGGTCGGAGCTCCTCCGCGTCGCGCAGCGGCAGCGCCTCCTGGCGCGGGAGCACCGGCCCCTCGGGCTGGGCGAGCGCGTCGATCGCCGCGGTGGCGCGATCGAGGGCGCGCTCCGACTCGCTGAACTTCTTCGTCGCGTTCTCGAGGTGGCGGCCGAGCTGGTCGTGGAGGAGGCGGAACTTCTCGGCCTCGAGGGCCGCTCGGCGGACGCCCGCGTGCAGCTCGCGGGCGCGGTCCTCGATCGCCAGCCCGCGCAGCCCCAGCGCGACGAGCTGGAGGTAGGCGACGAGCGTGTTCGGCGAGACCGGGATGACGTTCCGCTCGGCGCAGTGCTCGCGGAGATCGGCCTCCTCGTCCTGGCGGACCGCGAGCTCGTAGTAGATGCGTTCCGCCGGCACGTACATGAACGCGATGTCCACGGTGGCGTCCTCCGGCGAGATGTAGCGGGCGACGCCGTCGACGTGCCGCTTCACCTGCTGGAGGAAGGCGCGGCGCAGCGTGCGCCGCTCGCCGTCATCGCTCGCCGCGGCCATGGCGTTGAAGGACTCCATCGGGAACTTCGCGTCGATCGGGACCAGCCGTCCGGCGAAGCGGACCACGGCGTCGACCCGGCGGCCGTCGCGATAGCCGTACTGGAGCTCGAAGGCGTCTGCCGGAAGCGCGTCGGCGAGGAGCCGCTCGAGGAGGAGCTCGCCGAAGCCGCCTCTGAGCTTGGGCGCGCGAAGCAGGTCGTGCAGCGAGCCGATGTCCTTGGCCAGCTCGCCCACCTGCTGGCTCTGCTCCGAGAGCGTGCCGAGCTGGCGCGACAGGTCTCCCAGCACGCGCTGCGTGGATCCGGCCTGCGCCGCGAGCTGCTGCCCGGTCTCGCCGAGCGCCGCTCGCATCTCGCCGCGCAGCTCGGAGACCGCGGTCGCGTTGGCCGCCTGGAGATCGGCCATCGCGCGCTGCAGCACCTCGAGGCTGGAGGCGACCCCACGCGCCGCGACGTCGTCGTGCGCCCGCCCGCTGCGCACGACGACGACCGCTGCGGTGGCGATCGCGAGCGCGGCCAGGGTCAGCGCGAGGTAGCCGACGTATTCCATGTCACCCTCGGTCCTCAGGCTGCGCCGCCCCGCGCTCCGGCATTGTCACACGCCTGGCAATGATAGAACGCATGTTCTAGAGACACAAGGGCGGGTGGCGTGCGGCTTCGCCCGGCCGTCAGCGGCTACTGTGTCCGGCCATGCCGGAGCGCCTCCCCGTCGCCGACCGAGCCCTGTACGGCCTTGGGAGCCTCGGCAACGCCTCGCTCTTCTGGGCGATGACCGCGTGGCTCATCTACTTCTACGCGCCGCCCGCGGAGAGCGGCCTCGCGCCGCTCATGCCGATCGCCGTGGTCGGCCTGGTGCTCTTCGCCGGGCGCTTCATCGAGGCCTTCGACGACCCGCTCATCGGCTGGTGGAGCGATCGCACGCGGAGCCGCTGGGGCCGGCGGATCCCCTTCCTGCTCCTCGGCACGCCCGTGCTCGCGATCACCTTCCTCCTCCTCTGGCGGCCGCCGCTCGCCACCGAGAGCCTCCTCAACGCGGTGTACTTCTTCGTCGTCCTAGAGCTCTTCTTCCTCGCCAACACCGTCGTCCAGGCGCCGTACGAGGCGCTGCAGGCCGAGCTCGCCAGCACCTCGCGCGACCGCGTCAGCATGGGCGCGTGGAAGGTCTTCTTCGGGGCGATCGGGGCTGCGCTCGCCTTCGTCGCGTCGGGCCCGATCATCGAGGCCGTCGGGTTCGCGGGCATGGGCCTGGCCCTGGCCGTCGTCGCGACGGCCGCCCTGTACGGCATGCTCTTCGGGCTGTGGGGGCGCGGGACCCTCCGGCGCGCCGACGCCGCGGCGCTGGCCTCCGCGGTGTCGATCCCGCTGATCCCCGCGATCCGCGCGACGCTCACCCACCGGCCGTTCCTGGCGCTCGCCGCGAGCTTCGTCCTCTTCTCGATCGGCTACAGCCTCCTGGTGCAGATGCTCCCCTTCTACGTCACGGTGGTGATCGGCGCGCCCGAGAGCCAGGTCAGCCTCTACACCGCCGGCGTCATCGGCATCATCGTGCTGATGCTGCCGGTCCTCTCCCGGCTGGCCTCCCGCGTCGGAAAGCGCGCGGTCTACACGGCTGCGATGCTCGGCCTCGGCCTCTACCTCCCGTTCCTCGGGTTCGGCGCGTTCGAGCCCCTGGCGCCCCGACTCCAGCTCCTGCCGCAGAGCGTGGCGCTGATCTGGCTTACCGGCACGGGGTTCGCGGCGCTCTTCGTGTTCCCCGGCGCGCTCATGGCCGACGTCGTCGATGACGACTTCCGCCGGACCGGCTCCTACCGGGCGGCCGTCTACTACGGGATGCTGAAGACGCTCGAGAAGTTCGCCTTCGCCGCCGCGGCCGGGATCTTCGGGGTCCTGCTCCAGGCCTTCGGCTACTCGGCCGGCGAGACCCTCGGCCTGCGGCTGGTGCTGCCCATCGCGGGGGCCTGCGTCCTCGGCGCCTTCATCGCCTTCGCCGTCTGGTACCGCCTCCGGGACGAAGCGCCGCCTCTCGCCGCGCCGCTCGCGGTCTGAGCCGCGCCCTCGCTACCTTTCCTGGTCGCGTCTTTGCGCAAAGACACTCAGGCTCGGACGGCTGTCCTCGACTCCGGGCAGATCAGGTGGTAGGGACACTGCTGGCAGGTGCGTAGCTCAGGTGACCGGGGCTGCGCCGGGAACTCCCGCGCGCGGATCCGCTGCGCGGTCGAGCTCACGAAGGCGCGGATCGCGCCGATGCTGTCGTCGTTCGGCGCCGTCTCCGCTCGCTGCCCCGTCTCGAGGAAGTGCAGGGCGACCCTGGCCGGGCGCACCCCGTACATGCGCTCGTGGGCGAGCGCGTAGAGCTGCAGCTGGAGGTCGGTCGCCGCCCGCCGGGCCGCGGCCTGGCCGTCCTCGTCCTGCAGCGCGGTCGACTTGTAGTCCACGACGACCGGGCCGTCCGGCGTGCGGTCCACCCGGTCCCAGCGCCCGACGACGCGGTCGCGGCCGAGCATGAACGAGAACCGCTGCTCGACCAGGTCGGGCGACGGCGCGTCCCGCTCGCCCTCGTGGAACCGCTTGAGCGCCGCGAGGCCGGCCTCGAACCGCTCGCTCTCGTGGTCGGGCGAGATGAACCCCTCGGCCAGCCAGGCCGCGCGGAACGTCGCCTGAAGCTGTTCCACGCTGGGGCGCTCGCCGTGGCGCTTGCGGGCGAGGTAGTCCGAGACCGCTTCGTGCAACGCGCGGCCGTAGATCATCGCCGGCGTCTCCAGCACGGGGATCCGCAGGACGTGGGCGAAGCGGTAGAGGAGCGGGCAGCGCCGGTAGTCGTCGATCTGGCTGTAGGACACCGTCAGCACGTCGTCCGGGCCGAGAGCCGGCAGCGGCAGGTCGGCCTCCTCCGGCGGGACCTGGTAGCGCTGGAGCGCGTCGTAGGGGGACTGCCGCGCGGCCAGCCGCTCCGGCCTCCTCGCCAGCGCCTCCTCGATGAACCGGCTGGGGCGATGGGCCCGCGTGCCGCCGTAGTCGGTCGCGCTGCTAAAGAAGAAGGCGTCCTTCGCGCGGGTCATCGCGACATAGACGAGCCGGCGCTCCTCGGCGACGTGGCGGTCCCGGTCCGGCGGCGGGGTGCGGGCGAGGCCGGCGGGCAGCGCCAGATCGGGCTGCCGCAGCGGCCCCGGCAGGCGCTCGTCGGTGGCGACCACGAGGTACACGACCCCGAACTCCAGGCCCTTGGCTTTGTGGATCGAGAGGACGTTCACCGCGTTCTGGCTCTGCTCGAAGTCGGCGCCGGCCGGCTCGTCCCCCGCTTCGCGCAGGAGCTCGAGGTGCGGGACGAAGAACGCGGCCCGATCCGTCGGCAGCGCCCGTCCGGCGCCCTGGACGACGCGGAAGAACTTGGCGACGTTCCGCCCCTGCTCCTCGGCCAGGGCGGAGTCGGGATCCAGGTATTGCCGCAGCAGTCGGGAGCGCTCGAGGAACTCGTAGAGGAGCTGGGCCGTCGTGAGCTCGGTGGCGCGGCGCTCGTACTGGGCGAGGTCCTCGCAGAGGACGCGGGCGGCCGCGATGGCTTCCTCCGAGTAGCCTGCCCCCTCGCCGCGGGCGAGCTCCTCGAAGAGCTCCCGGAGCGGGCGCTGCCGGCGCCCCTGGGCCTCGCTGACCTTCGCGAGCTCGCGCGCCGGGAAGGCGTAGAGCGAGGATGTGGCGAGGTGGTAGAGGTGCCGCGAGTCCGTCGGGCTGGCCACCGCGGAGAGGAAAGAGATCAGCAAGCGGATCTCCGGCCGCTCGTAGAGCTGGCCGCCGCCGGAGAAGTGCGCGGGGATCCCCCGCGCCGCCAGCGCGTTCAGCACGCGGGTCGCGTCCCCGTTGTTCCGGACGAGCACCGCGAAGTCGCCGAAGCGCCGCTGGTCCCGCACGGCGGCGAGGGCGATCCGCTCGGCGATGCCGTCGGCCTCCTCGGAGGCGCTCACGTACGCGAGGTGGTCGACCTCGACCGCCTCGGGGGCGGAGGGCCGGCCGCGGAGCCCCTTGTCGACGTCGAGGCGCGTCTCGAGGCGCTCCGGGTTGTGGCGGATGAGCCGGTAGCCCGCGTCGAGGATCCCCTGGGAGGAGCGCCGGTTCTCGACGAGCGTCACGATCGTCGCGTCCGGGTAGCTCTCGGCGAACGCGTCGAAATTGCCGAGCGTCGCGCCGCGCCAGCCGAAGATGGACTGGTCGTCGTCGCCGACGACCGTGAGGTTGCGATGCGGCTCCACGAGCGCGCGGATCAGCTTGAACTGGGCCTCGTTGGTGTCTTGGAACTCGTCCACCAGCATGAAGCGGTACCGCGCGCGCAGCCTCGCCGCCGTGGCCGGGTGGTCGCGTAGCAGGCGGAGGGCGAGCGCGATCTGGTCGCCGAAGTCCATGACGCCGTGCTTCTCCTTCAGCGCGGTGTAGCCGGCGTAGACCGCGGCGAGCTCCTCCTGGGCCGCGGCCGCGTCCTCCCGCTCGGGATCCTCCCCCGCCTCCGCGCGCAGCCGCGCGGCGAACGCGAGGTACTCCGCGGGATCGACGTCGTCGTCGCGGGCCCGGCCGAAGAGGTCCAGGAGCGCCCGCACGTGGCGCAGGGGATCGCCGGCCGGCCGGTAGCGGCGCAGGGGGAGCTCGAAGAGGTGCTCGCGGACGAAGATGACCTGCTCGGCCGGCGAGAGGACCCGCAGCTCGCCGGAACGCCCGAGCTCGAGCGCGAACTCGCGGCAGACCTCGTCGCCGAACGCGTGGAAGGTCCTGATCGCCGCGTCGTTCTGGCCCAGCGGCGTGTTCAGGTCGACCCGCTCCTGCATCGTCGCCGCGGCCTTCTCGGTGAACGTCACGGCGAGGATCTCGTGGGGCCGGGCGAGCCCGCGGGCGATGAGGTGGACGATGCGGGCCGTCAGCACGTGGGTCTTCCCCGTCCCCGCGCCGGCCACGACCAGGAGCGGCCCCTCGCCGTGCTCGACCGCGCGGCGCTGCTCTGCCGTCAGGGATCCGAGGATGTCGGGCTTCGGCTCGCCGAGACGGAAGGCGAGCTGCTCGCTCATCGTTGCGAGACCAATTCTGGCTGCGGCCGTACCGCCAGTTCGACCATCCGTTCTATGGTCGCACACCCTCCGCCCGACGGGCGAGCTCGATCAGCGTCCGCACCGCCGGCCCCTGCGGGCCCTTCGGCGCGTGCGCCCGATCGCGGTCGTGCCAGTACGTGCTCGCGATGTCGAGATGCGCCCAGGACGTCCCGGCCTCGATGACCGCGTCGAGGAACGCGGCGGCCTTGATCGCGCCGCCCTCCCGCCCCGCGCTATTGGAGAGGTCGGCGATGTCGCTGCGGATCTCGTCGCGGTACTCCTCGGTCAGCGGCATCGGCCACAGCCGGTCGCCGGCGGACGTGCCCGCCTCGCGCACGGCCGCCACCCAATCGTCCGGCTTTCCGAAGAGACCCGTGAAGTGGTGGCCGAGCGCGATCTGGATCGCCCCGGTGAGCGTGGCCACGTCGACCACGCGCCGGGCGCCCTCGCGCTGCACGTAGGTCAGGCCGTCCACGAGCACGAGCCGGCCCTCGGCGTCGGTGTTGACGACCTCGACCGTCCTCCCGCTCATGCTGGTGAAGACGTCGCCCGGCTTGGTCGCGCCGCCGCCGGGCAGGTTCTCGGTGCAGGGGGCGGCCGCGATGACGTTCACCTTCGGGGCAAGGCGCGCGATCGCGCCCATGGCCGCGATGACCGAAGCCGCTCCGGTCATGTCGCCCTTCATGTGGTACATGCCGTCGGCCGGCTTGATCGAGATGCCGCCGGAGTCGAACGTGATGCCCTTCCCGACGAACCCGAGGTCATAGTCGCGGCCGCCCCGCCCTCGGTAGCGCAGCACGATGAAGCGCGGCGGCTCGTGGCTCCCCTGCGCCACCGACAGGAAGCTGTTCATGCCCAGCGCGCGGCAGCGCTTCTCGTCGAGGACCTCCACGTCCAGGTGCGCCGCCTTCGCCAGCGCGCGCGCCTCCTCGGCCACGAGCGTGGGCGTCATCTTGTTCGCGGGCTCGTTGGCGAGGCGTCGCGCCAGGTTCACCGCCTCGCCGATCGCCTCGCCCCGCCGCAGCGCGGCGTCGATCGCGCCGCGCTCCGCCCGCGAGGGCTTCGCGCCGGCGCCCTCGACCACGACGAGCACCGTGTCCAGCGGGGGCAGTCGCCGATCCTCGGCGCGCGAGCGGTGCGCCTCCGGACGCCACATCGCGAAGTGGACGCCTTCGACGGCCGCCTGCGCCGCGCGCTCCGCGCCGATGCCCTCCGCGACGGCGACGACGGCGATGCGCCGCGCGGTGGAGCGCCACAGATCCTTCACGCCCGCGGCCGCGGCGGAGCGCGCCCGCTCCGCGCTGTGCTCCGCGGCCTTGCCGGCGTTGACCACGACCAGCCGCTTGGGCGTGCCGCGCTCGCCCCAGAAGTGCGTGGTGGCCGCGTAGAGCCTGCGGCTCCCGCTCTCCGCGGCGATGCGCTCGACGGTCGAGCGCACCGCTCGAGGAAGGCTCGCCGGCGCCTTCCCGTCCGCGAAGACCGGCACGACGAGCGCGTCGACCGCGCCGATGTCGGATGCCTGCGTGGCGCGGACCTTCATGAGGCCTCCTCCGGGCGCCGGATGGCGCGCGCCAGCCGCGCGCGCGCTTCGGGTGGATCGTGGATGAGGACGCGATCGTCGCCCACGCGTCGCGTGACGCCGTGGTCGTCGAGGAATAGTAGCAACGGCAGCACGTGCTTCCGGCTCGAGCCGGTGAGGTCGCGCGCGCGCGCGACGGTGATCGTCCGCGCGGCCGCGAGCTCGTCGACGACGCGCTCGCCGAACGCGAGGACGGCGGGCGGGAGGAACGCGGCGTCGCCCCCGACGCGCACGAGCTCGCCGCGTTCGATCAGCGCCGCGACGACGTCGCCGACCAGGCCGTGCCGCTGCTCGAGCTCGCGTAGCGAAGGGGGCTGCAGGGGCGCTCTCGCGATCTCCTCCCGCGCCGCGGCCCAGGCCCGCTCCTGCGCCGGAGTGAGCGCGGGGCGATGTCCCGGCAGCGCGAGCGCGTTGCCGCGCTCGGCCACGCGGCCCTCGGCCACCAGCGCCGCGACGAGGGCGTCGAAGCGCTTCTGGCCGAGGCCGACCAGCGCCCGCGCCTCGGCCCGCGGCAGCCCCGGACGGAGCGGCGACGCGCGGTGCAGCATCGCCAGCGCGCGCTCGAGCCGCAGCGCCAGGGCCGCGAACGCGGACCGCGACAGCCAGGCGTCCGCGAGCGCGACCAGCTCCCCGCTCGCCAGCAG
>JBOGYU010000209.1:0-7902 GCA_050696935.1 Solirubrobacteraceae bacterium
CCACGGCGTCGCGGCCGCCGCCGCGAGCGTCGAGGCGCCGCGCGCCGGCGACCTCGACACCCGCCGGATGGCGGACCTGCTGATCAAGGCGCTCGCACGAGCTTCCGAGCGTGAGTGAGCCGCATGCCTCACCCGCCCCGCTCGAGCTCGAGCCACAGCCGCGCCAGCCAGGCGCCCCAGCCGTCGCCGGTGTGGCTGTCCCCGATCCACAGGTAGAGCGGACCGCCGCCGGGCCGCAGCTCGGCGAGGTCCAGCGAGCGCTCCGCCCGGTTCGAGAGGTCCCGGATCTCGCGCGTCTCCTCGAGCACCGTGCGCCAGCCTTCGCCGTCCTCGGACACCTTGACCAGGAACTGGTTGCCGATGTCGAGCGTCAGCCTGCCGCCCGTGACGTCGTCCGGCAGCTCGAACAGGTAGATGGCGTACCGCTGCCCGTCGGTGAAGCGGGCACGGCCGTCGTACACGGTGCCGTCGAGCTGCGACCCGTCGGCGTCGAACAGCCACGGCTCCTCGGCCGCCGTGCCGGGCGTGAACTCGATCGTGTCGCCGACCACATGCACGTCGCCGGAGGCGGTGGCGCTGCCGCGCCTGGATGTGACGGACGCCTGAACAGGGTGCGCGCCGGGCTCGGCGTCGTCGGGCACCGTGACCGCGAACGTCACGGTCTCGGACTCGCCGCCGGCGATCGGCCCGAAAGCGGCGCTCGCCGGCTCGACGCTCCAGCCGTCCGGGACCGTCGCGGCGACCTCGCCGCTCGCCGGCGGTTCGCCGGAGTTCGTCACCGTCACCTCGACGGGGACGGCCTCGCCCGGCCAGGCGATCGCGCCCTTCACGTCGGCCGAGAGCGGCGTCGCGAGGACCCTGTTGGAGGTCAGGAGCTCGACCTCGGCGAGCCTCGTCGTGTCACGGCCGTCGGTGAACTCGATCCGGTAGCGCGAGAAGTTGGCGGGACGCGCCAGCTTGAACGGCCGCGTCTGCGATCGCCACTCGAACGTCTCGCCCTGGCGTTCGTCCAGCACCGTCCACGAGCGGCCGTCGTTCGACCCCTTCAGCACCCAGGCGCCCGGGTCGGCTGCGGCGTCGCCCTCCGCCGACGTCAGCGTGTAGAAGTGGACGAGCTGCTTGCTGTCATCGCGGAAGCGGTACTCCACCCAGCGGTCGCCGCCGGCCAGCGAGACGCGGGTGCCGGAGCTGTCGTCGAACAGCTCCTCCGCGCTGCCCGTGCCGCGGCCCGTGCCGGTCGCGTCCTGCAGCGGCCGCGGGACGTCGTCGTCGTCCGTGATGGAGGGCAGCACGCCGTCCGCGCCGGCCGCCCAGTCGGAGGGCTTCGGCCCCATGTCGAACTCGAGCACCGCACCGTCGGCCAGCTGCTCGTGCGTCAGGTACGTCTTGTCGTGGGCGCGCCCGTCGACGGTCAGCCCTTGGACGTAGACGTTCTCGCGGCTGTTGCCGGGCGCCTCGACGACGATCTGCCGACCGTTGTCGAGGTGCACGGTCGCCTTCTCGAACAGCGGCGAGCCGATCGCGTAGCGCTCGCTGCCGACCTGCAGGGGATAGAAGCCGAGCGCGCCGAACAGGTACCAGGCGGACGTCTCACCGTTGTCCTCGTCACCGGCGTACCCCTGCCCGATCTCCGAGCCGATGTAGTGCCGGCCCAGGACCTCGCGGACCTTTTCCTGGGTCTTCCACGGCTGGCCCGTGTAGTCGTACATCCACGGGATGTGGTGCGAGACCTGGTTGCTGAAGCCCCACTGGCCCATGCGCACGTCGCGCGCCTCGACCATCTCGTGGATGATCCCGCCGTAAGAGCCCGGGAACTCGGCCGTCTCGGGGATGCTGAAGAACGTGTCCAGCTTCGCCGCCAGCCCGTCCCGGCCGCCGTAGAGGTTCGCCAGGCCGCGGCCGTCGTGCGGTACGTGGAACGCGAAGTTCCAGCCGTTGGTCTCCGTGTAGTCGTGGTCGTGGCCCCACACGCGCGGGTCGTACTCGTCCGGGGACGACTTCCACCTGCCGTCGGACGCCCGGCCCTGGAAGAACCCGATCGCGGGGTCGAACATCTGGACGTAGTTCCGCGCGCGGCCGAGGAAGTACTGGTGCTCCTCCTGCAGCCGCCGCTGCTCGGCCGGCGACGCGTCGGGATCCTCGGCCATCGCCGCCGCCATGTTGGCGATCCCGAAGTCGTTGATGTAGCCCTCGAGCGCCCATGACACGCCCTCGGACACGCTCGAGGGCGTGTAGCCGAGGAAGATCGACTCGATCAGCCCCTTGCGGCCGACGCTCGTGTTGTAGGGATCGCCGCCCGGCGGGGCGACGGTGGCGTTCTTGAGCGCCGCGTCGTACGTGTCTTCGGCGTCGATGCCCCGCACGCCCTTCACGAACGCGTCGGCGAACGAGACGTCCGAGCTCGTGCCGGTCATCAGGTTCGCGTAGCCAGGCGACGACCAGCGCGACACCCAGCCGCCGTCGCGGTACTGCTGGACGAACCCGTCCACGAGCTCCCCCGCCGTCGAGGACGCCAGCAGCGAGTAGGCCGACCATGCCGTCCGGTAGGTGTCCCAGAAGCCGTTGTTGACGTACACCTTGCCGTCGACGACCGGCGCGCCCGTCTCCGTCGGGCCGCTCGCCGGCGTGCTGGTGGAGGACTGGACGGCGTGCTTGTAGACCGGATCGGCTCTGGTGCCGACGTTCTCGTGCGCGGAGTTCGGATACAGGAACAGCCGGTAGAGGCTCGAGTACAGCGTGGTCAGCTGGTCCTCGGTCGCCCCCTCGACCTCGATCACGTCGAGCTTGTCGTCCCACAGCTCGCGCGCCCGTTCGCGGACGGCCTCGAACGTGTCGCCGGGCGCGATCTCCAGCTCCAGGTTGCGCTTCGCCTGGTCGATGCTGATCAGCGACGTGGCGATCCGCATCGTCACGGTGCGGGCGTCGAACGTCGCCCAGGCCGTCTGGCGGGCCTCGCTGCCGGCGGCGGTGATCGGCTCGTCGAGCGTGGCGTAGAGGTACATCCGCGTGGCGCCGTTTGACAGCCCGCTGCGGACGTCCGACCAGCCGGTGACGACGCCGGCCGCCTCGTCGATCGTCACCGAGGCGCGGCCGTCGACGTTGTCGAAGATCAGGTGCCCGTGCTCGTCCGGGAACGTGAATCGGAGCATCGCCGCGTGATCGGTCGGCGCGATGTCAGCCTCGATCCCGTTCTCGAACTGCACGCCGTAGCGGTGCGGCTTGGCGACCTCGTTCTCGTGCCGGAACGCCAGCGCCCGCTCGCCGCGGCCGGTCGGCGGCTCGCCTGCGACCGCGGACGGCATCACCTGGAAGGTCTGCCGGTCGCCCATCCACGGGCTCGGCTCGTGGCTGAGCGAGAGCGCCTCCAGCTCGGGCAGGTTCTGCTCGTTGTTGTCACGGTGGTACTCGTAGAGCCAGCTGAGCGTGCGCGCGTTGGTGGCGGGCACCCAGAAGTTGAAGCCGTGCGGCACCGCGGTCGCAGGAATGGTGTTGCCGCGCGAGAAGCTGAAGCTCGAGTTCGTGCCGCGGGTCGTGAGGACCCAGTCGGTCGGTCGCGAGCGATCCTGGGCCGGCGGGTCGCCGTCGATCCTGATGTCGTCGACCCAGCCGCCGAAGTCAGCCGGCCCGTCCGGGTTGTCGTAGGCGACGACGATCCGGTCGACCGTCTTGCCGGCCGCGACCTCGCCGATCCGCGAGCGCTTGTGGTTCCACTGGTTCGCGTACAGGGTCTTGGACCTGCCCTGGCCCTGCGGGCTCAGCGTCGCGCCGTGCTGGTCGGTGGCGCCCAGCTCGCTGAGGTACGTCCCGTCGGTGAACGCGAGGTCGACGGCCGCGTACGTGCTCGGGTAGCTGAGGTCGTCCTCGATGAAGTCCGGGGCGATCATGTACGACAGCTCGCTGTCCGCGCTCACCGGGACGTCCACGTCGAAGACGCGGTTGTACGAGTAGCCGCGCCCGTCGGCGGTGTGCATGCCGGCGTAGCGGAAGGCCCTGAGCCCGGTGAAGCCGGCGGCCGACTTGGCGTTGTAGAAGCCGCTCGGGCCGCGGCCGACGCGGCTGATCATGTCCTCGGGCGGCTCGGACGGCTCGCTGCCGTCGGAGAGCTGGACCTCGGCGAGCTGCAGGATGTCGTCGCCGTGGTTGGCGGTGAAGTCGAGCCGGTAGTGGAGGTAGGCCGTGCCGTTGTCGAACCGGTACTCGTTCGTGTGGAAGCGCTCGGGGAAGTCCTGGCCGGTCTGCTCGTCCAGCACCGTCCAGCTCTCGCCGTCGTTCGAGCCGGAGAGGGTCCAGTCCTTGGGGTCGCGCCCGGGCGCGTCGTTGGCCGACGTGAGCGCGTAGTGCACGACCGCGATCGGCTCGAAGAGCTCGAACTCCACCCACCCGGTGCTCTCGAACACGAGCCACTTGGTCTGGGGCGAGCCGTCGACGAGGTTCTCCTTGACCTCGCCGGCCTCGGCGTGCTCCCCGCTCGCCCGGACCTCGACGACCCTGTCCGTGACGTTGCCGGGGATGCCGGTGGGCTTGGGGCCCCTGACGCCCGCGGCCCGCTTGTCGCCGTCCGCGCCGATCTCGACCGTGTCCGTCCAGGTCGGCTGGGGATCGCCGGCCTCGAACGAGGACGAGAAGTCGCCCGGGCCGGCGCTCGCCGCCGGGCCTGCGGCGAGACCCGCGATGGTCGCGAGCACCGCCCCGCAGGCGGACCTCTGGAGCAATCTGCGAGACCGACCTCGGCTCATGTGATCAACCCCCATCGAAGGGTCGCCCTCCCGTAACAACGTTGTCAGAGCTTCCATGACAACGTTGTCAGACGAACTGCACACTCTTTCGCACGCTTGCTGATGCGTCAAGTGCGCTTCGTCATTTGCCGGACGCCGGCGGACCCTCCCGATGCGTCAAGTGCGCTTCGTCATCCTCCCAGCCGGCCGGGGCCTCAGCCGCCGGCCGCGGCCAGCTCCAGCGCGCGCTCGGCCGTGGCCCCGTCGTGCACGAGCGCGGCAAGCGCTCGGGTCATCGCCACCGGGTCGGGGTGCTGGATCACGTTGCGTCCGTAGACGAGGCCGGCGGCTCCTCCGGAGATGACGCGCTCACTGATCCGCAGGACCTCCTCGTCGCTCACCCGGCCCCCTCCCCGGACGAGCAGCGGCACCCGGGCCACCAGGACGAGGCGCCGGAAGTCCTCGGGGTCCGGCAGCGGATCGGCCTTGATGAGATCGGCCCCCAGCTCCGTGGCCTGGCGGACCAGGCCGCGCAGCCGCCCGGGGTCCCGGTGGACGTCGTAGCCGCCCGCGCCGGGCCGAAGGGGAACCGGCTCCACCATCAGCGGCATGCCCGCAAGGTCGCACGCCGCGCGCAGGCGAGCGACGTTCTCGACACAGGAGCGCCGCAGCGACGGCCGGCCCGGAACGTCGAGGAGGTTCGCGACCACGCAGGCGGCATCCAGCCGGACGGCCACACCGACCGGGTCCTCGATCATCACGGCCACCGGCTCGTCCGGCACCTCGCGACCGTAGACGTTCGGAACGTCCACGCGGAGCACGAGCGCCGGCTTGTGGCGGCCGGTGCGGCGCTGCAGCAGAGCGGCCTGCCCGGATCCGAGGAGCAGCGCGTCCGGATCCGCCGCCACCAGCGCTTCGACGGCCGCCTCCATGTCCTCGATGCCGGTCAGGAGCTCGGACTCGCCAGGGAGTCCGTGATCGACGGCGACCGCCAGGCAGCGACCCGAGCGGTCGTCGAAGAGGCGGTTCAGGCGGTAGGCGGTCACGCGGATCTCCTTCGTAGCGCCCACCGGAGATCGGTGGGTGCCGCCCAGTCTGACAACGTTGTCGAGCGGTTGTCGCCCCGCTGGGTCGCAGGTCCGATGACGATGTCAGGCTTGACAGGCCCGCATCCCCGGCCTAACGTCCCGTTGACAACGTTGTCGTCAACGTTGTCGGCGATGGAGGAGACTCGAGAGCAAAGGGCGTCGTCTGGCCGCGTGGGCAGGCCGACGATCCGCCACGTCGCCGCGCGCGCGGGCGTGAGCCTGAAGACGGTCTCGCGCGTGATCAACGGCGAGTCCGGCGTCGCGACCGGCACGGCTGCCCGGGTCAGCACGGCGATCGCCGAGCTCGGCTTCGAGCGCAACGACCTCGCGCGCACGCTGCGGCAGGGCCGCTCCTCGGCGACGCTCGGGCTGGTCATCGAGGACCTCGCCAATCCCTTCTACTCGACGATCGCGCAGGCCGTCGAGTCCGCCGGCCGTGCGCGCGGGTTCATGCTCATCACCGGGTCGTGCGAGGAGGACGCCCCGCGCGAGCGCGAGCTCGTCCAGGCGCTGCTGCGCCGCCGCGTCGACGCGCTGATCCTGGTCCCCGCCGGCAGCGACCACGCCTACATCGCGCCCGCCGTGGCGTCCGGCACGCCGATCGTCTTCCTCGATCGCCCGCCCACGGGCATCGAGGCCGACACGGTCCTGCTCGACAATCGCGGCGGCGCGCGCGCAGCGGTCGACCACCTGCTCGCGCACGGCCATCGGCGGATCGCCTACGTCGCCGACCGGGACGTCCTCTACACGGCAGCCGAGCGGCTCGCCGGCTACCGCCAGGCGATGCAGGCGGCCGGCATCGAGATCCGGCCGGAGCTCGTCCGCCTCGGCACCCACGACGCCGCGCAGGCCGAGGCGGTGGTGCGCGAGCTGCTCGGGCTGCCGGCTGATCGCCGCCCGACCGCGTTCTTCACGGGCAACAACCGCCACACGGTCGGCGCGCTGCGCGCGCTGCGCGGGGTCGAGCACGAGATCGCGCTCGTCGGGTTCGACGACTTCGAACTGGCGGACTTGCTGGCGATGCCCACCACCGTCGTGCGGCACGACAGCCACAGCCTCGGCGAGCACGCCGCGGCGCTCGCGTTCGCGCGCCTGGACGGGGACGCCGCGCCGCCCCGCAGCATCGTGCTGCCGACCACCCTCGTCCAGCGCGGATCCGGCGAGGTGCCGGCGCGTTGAAGCCGATCGTCCTGCCGCCCAACGTGCTGCGCCACTTCTACGCGGGCGGTGCTCGCATCGCCGAGCTGCGCGGGCTGCGGCTCGACGGCGACCCCGACCACATGCCGGAGGAGTGGATCGGCGCCGTCAACGCCGCCTTCGGCTCCGACACGCGCGGGCTCAGCCGCGTACCCGACGGTTCGCTGCTGCGCAACCGGATCGCTGCCGATCCCGAGCCGTTCCTCGGACCCGACCACGTCGCGCGCTTCGGCGCCGAGCCCGCCCTGCTGGTCAAGCTGCTCGACGCCGGCCAGCGCCTGCCGGTGCACTTCCACCCGGGCCGTGCGTTCGCGCGCGCCGCGCTCGGGAGCCCGTACGGCAAGACCGAGGCGTGGGTGATCGTCCATGCCGATCCGGGCGCGAGCGTGCACATCGGGTTCGCCGAGCCGGTCGACGTCGCCACGGTCCGCGGGTGGATGCGCCGCCAGGACGCCGCTGCGATGCTCGCCGCCATGCACGAGCTGCCCGTCCGGGCCGGCGACGCCGTCTTCGTCCCCGCCGGCACGCCGCACGTGATAGGCGAGGGCATCCTCCTGGTCGAGCTGCAGGAGCCGACCGACTTCTCGGTGCTGCTCGAATGGGACGGCTTCGAGCTCTCCCAGGACGACGGGCACCTGAAGCTCGGCTGGGACCGCGCGCTGCAGGCGCTCGACCCGAGCGGCTGGGACGAAAGCCGCGTGGCGGCGCTTCGGGGCACCGGCGAGCGCCTGCTGCCGCGCGACGCCGACCCGTACTTCCGCGCCGACCGCCTCGCCGGCGGGGCGCCGCTCGAGCCGGGCTTCGCGATCCTGGTCGCAGTCGCCGGCGACGGCACGCTGCACACCGCCGCCGGCGGCGCGCAGCCCCTCCGCCGCGGCGACGCCGTGCTCGTCCCCTACGCC